>JAQGOI010000256.1 GCA_028293685.1 Lysobacteraceae bacterium
CTCGCCGCGGAGATGGATACCGTGACCGAGGCCCGGTTGGCCGTGGCGATGGCCCAGCTCGGCGGCATCGGCATCATGCACAAGAACATGTCGGACGAACGCCAAGCCGCCGAAGTCGCGCGCGTCAAGAAATTCGAAGCCGGCGTCATCCGCGAACCATTCACCGTCGGCCCGGAAACCACGATCGGCGAGGTCCTCAAGCTGACCCGGGCACGCAATATTTCCGGCGTTCCGGTCGTCGACGACAACGGACATCTGGTCGGCATCGTCACCGGTCGCGACATGCGCTTCGAGAAGAAGCTCGACGATCCCGTACGACACATCATGACCAAGAAGGATCGCCTCGTGACGGTGCGCGAAGGCGCGACCGACGACGAAGTGATCCAGCTGCTGCACAAGCACCGCATCGAAAAGGTGCTTGTCGTCAACGATGAGTTCGCGCTGCGCGGGTTGATCACCGTCAAGGACATCCAGAAGAAATCCGACAACCCCAATGCTGCCTACGACAGCACCGAGCGATTGCTGGTCGGTGCGGCAGTGGGCGTCGGCGGCGACACCGAGCAGCGCATCGAAGCGCTGGTCGCGGCCGGTGTCGACGTCATCATCGTGGACACCGCGCACGGGCATTCGCAGGGCGTGATCGATCGTGTTGCATGGGCCACGAAGCGATTCCCTTCGTTGCAGGTCATCGGCGGCAACATCGTCACCGGAGATGCCGCACTTGCGCTGATGGATGCTGGAGCAGGTGCGGTCAAGGTCGGCGTTGGTCCGGGATCGATCTGCACGACGCGCATCGTCGCTGGCGTTGGCGTCCCGCAGGTCACGGCGATCTCGATGGTGGCCGAGGCATTGCAGGACCGCATTCCGCTGATCGCCGACGGCGGCATCCGCTATTCGGGCGATATCGGCAAGGCGCTGGTTGCGGGCGCATCCACGGTGATGGTCGGCGGCTTGTTTGCCGGTACCGAAGAGGCGCCGGGCGAGGTCGAACTCTTCCAGGGACGCAGTTACAAGAGCTATCGCGGAATGGGATCGCTGGGAGCGATGGAAAAGGGTTCCAAGGATCGCTACTTCCAGGACGCCTCCGATGCCGACAAGCTGGTGCCCGAAGGCATCGAAGGCCGCGTGCCGTATCGCGGCCCGTTGAGTGGGGTCGTGCACCAGCTGGCCGGGGGATTGCGCGCCACGATGGGCTATGTCGGATGCGCCACGATCGAGGAGATGCGCACCAGGCCGTCCTTCGTCCAGGTAACGGGGGCAGGGCAGCGCGAAAGCCATGTCCACGACGTGCAGATCACCAAGGAACCACCCAATTACCGCATGAGTTGAGCACGGCTCGACGCTGCTTCGATTTTAACGTTGACGGAACACGATGACCGACCTGCATAGCGACATCCATGCCGACCGCATCCTGATCATGGATTTCGGCGCGCAGTACACGCAGCTGATTGCACGACGCATCCGCGAGATCGGCGTGTATTGCGAAGTCTGGGCGTGGGATCACGATCCGGTCGAAATTGCACGGTTCGCGCCCAGGGGAATCATCCTGTCCGGCGGTCCCGAGTCGACCACCGAATTCGGTGCGCCGAAAGCACCGCAGGCCGTCTTCGAGTCAAGCGTGCCGATTCTGGGTATCTGCTACGGCATGCAGACGCTGGCTACGCAACTCGGCGGTCGCACCGAAGCGGCTGATGCGCGTGAATTCGGTCACGCCGAAGTAGAGCTCATCGCCCTGGACACATTGCTTGATGGCTTGAAGGACCATCCCGGCGCACCACCGCGCCTGGATGTCTGGATGAGCCATGGAGACCACGTCGCCGTCGCACCACCGGGATTCACCGTCACCGCGCGCACCGATCGCATCCCCGTGGCCGCAATGGCGGACGAAAAGCGGCGCTGGTACGGCGTCCAGTTCCATCCGGAAGTGACGCACACCAAATCGGGCCAGGAGATCCTGCGTCGATTTGCCGTCGACATCTGTGGCTGCCAGACGCTCTGGACTGCGGCGCACATCATCGATGACCAGATCGCGCGGGTCCGCGAGAAGGTCGGCACCGATGAAGTTGTTCTCGGACTCTCGGGTGGGGTCGATTCGTCCGTGGTGGCCGCGCTGCTGCACAAGGCCATCGGCAACCAGCTGACCTGCGTTTTTGTCGACACCGGGTTGCTGCGCTGGCACGAAGGCGACCAGGTGATGGCGACGTTTGCCGGTGCGTCCGATACACACGGACTCGGGATCAAGGTGATTCGTGTCGACGCCGCCGATCGCTACTTCGCAGCGCTGGAAGGTGTCAGCGACCCGGAAGCCAAGCGCAAGATCATCGGGCGCTTGTTCATCGAGATCTTTGATGAGGAATCGCACAAGCTCACCAACGCCAGGTGGCTCGCGCAGGGCACGATCTATCCCGACGTCATTGAGTCGGCCGGCAGCAGGACCGGCAAGGCGCACGTCATCAAGAGCCATCACAACGTCGGTGGCCTGCCCACCGAAATGAAGTTGGGGCTCATCGAACCCCTGCGCGAACTGTTCAAGGACGAAGTGCGCCGGCTGGGCGTTGAACTGGGTTTGCCCGTCGAGATGGTCCACCGCCATCCGTTCCCGGGCCCCGGCCTTGGCGTGCGCATCCTGGGCGAGGTCAAGCGCGAGTATGCGGAACTGCTTGCGCGTGCCGACGATATCTTCATCCAGGAGCTACGGGCTGCGGATCTGTACGGCAAGACCAGCCAGGCGTTCGCCGTCTTCCTGCCGGTGAAGTCGGTTGGTGTGGTCGGCGATGCCCGGGCTTACGAATGGGTGATCGCACTGCGGGCTGTCGAGACCATCGACTTCATGACCGCACAGTGGGCACATCTGCCGTATGAATTCCTGGGCAAGGTGTCCAATCGCATCATCAACGAGCTGCGCGGCATCTCGCGCGTCGTCTACGACATCAGCGGAAAACCGCCCGCCACGATCGAGTGGGAATGAGCGGCGGCGAAGACGAGCACTGGATGCGACAGGCCCTGGCGCTCGGGGATCGCGCCGAACGCGATGACGAAATACCGGTTGGGGCCGTTGTGATCGGACCCGATGGCAGCCTCTGCGGCGAGGGCTGGAATCGCAATATCAGCGACCGTGATCCGAGCGCCCATGCCGAGATCGTGGCCATGCGCCAGGCCGGCACGCGGCTGGACAATCACCGCCTGGTGGGCTGCACGCTGTACGTGACGCTCGAACCGTGCGCGATGTGCGCCATGGCCATGGTGCATGCGCGCATCGCGCGCGTGGTCTACGGCGCATCCGATCCGAAGACGGGTGCCGCGGGAACGGTCTTCGACCTGCTGTCGGACCCGCGGCACAACCATCGGGTCATCGTCGAAGGCGGTGTGCTGAGCGCCGAAGCAGGGCTGCGCCTGAGCAACTATTTCCGACGCAAGCGCGGGCAGCTGCCGATCGACTGATCAGGCGCGACGCCGTGCCCGCGCATGTGCGTGATCCATTTCCTCGTTGACGAGCTCCACGGCGAGCGCGGATTCGCGCGCGAGCAGCACACTTGCCGCGAACATGCTCAGCACGCCGAACACGGCCAGGACGGTCGGCGTAGCACCCAGGCGATAACCGACGAGCGAGTCGGCGGCGACCGTCAGGCTGGTGGCCACGAAGAAGCTGAGTGCCAGGTACAGGCATTGGCTTCCGCGCATCACCATCGAGGTCCGTCGGCGCTGCATCGCGATCCGCCGGTCGAGCAGATCACTTTCGACGGGATCATCGATGGCCGCGAGTTCCTTCAGCAGCACACGCGTCCGGTCGATGATCCTCGCCAGCCGGGTGTTGGCCGACATCAGCAGCGACGCGGTCGCGGTCAGGAAGAACGCAGGCGCAAGCATTGCCGTCAGGATGGCGTAATGGGCGAAAGCGGCGTTCTGCAACATGGCGACGATCCGTGGCGGGGCGCTGCGATATCATGCCGGACCCGACGATGATTGCGAACGCATGGCTGCAAATCCTGAAAATGAAGGCCGACTGATCTGGATCGACCTGGAGATGACCGGCCTGGACACGGATCGCGATTCGATCCTGGAAATCGCCACGATCGTTACCGATTCCAACCTCAACATCCTTGCGTTTGGCCCTGAACTCGCGATCGCCCAGTCGCTGTCGACGCTGGAAGCGATGGATGACTGGAACCGCAAGCAGCATGGCAAGTCGGGCCTGTGGAACCGGGTTCTCGAGGACGGGGTCGGCATGGCTGATGCGGAGGCACGGACGGTATCGTTTCTGCAGGAATGGGTTCCCGCCAACGCATCGCCGATGTGCGGCAATTCCATCTGCCAGGATCGGCGATTCCTGCATCGCCTGATGCCCAAGCTCGAGCAGCACTTCCACTATCGCAACCTTGATGTCAGCACCATCAAGGAACTGGCCCGTCGCTGGGCGCCGCAGGTGATGGCCGGCATGCGCAAGGAATCGGCGCACACCGCATTGAGCGATGTACGCGACTCCATCGAGGAGTTGAAGTACTACCGAAAACATTTCGCCGCGCTTGTCGGATCCTGAAGTCCGATCAAGCGCGAATCGTCATCCTCGCTTGGATTTCGCCAGCTGCAGCCACGTGTCGACGACCGTGTCGGGATTGAGCGAGAGCGACTCGATTCCCTGCTGCATCAGCCATTCGGCAAGATCCGGATGGTCCGAAGGCCCCTGGCCGCAGATGCCGATGTATTTGCCTTTCGCGCGGGCAGCGCTGATCGCCATCGAAAGCATCTTCTTGACGGCTGGATCGCGCTCGTCGAACAGATGCGCAACGATCGCCGAGTCGCGGTCCAGCCCCAGGGTCAGCTGCGTCAGGTCGTTCGAGCCAATCGAGAATCCATCGAACAGCTCCAGGAACTCGTCTGCCAGCAAGGCATTCGAAGGCACTTCGCACATCATGATGACCTTGAGGTCGTCGACGCCTCGTACAAGGCCATTTTCGGCGAGGACGTCCAGCACTTTCCGGCCTTCGCCCAGCGTGCGCACGAACGGAATCATCACCCAGAGATTCGTCAGGCCCATCTCGTTGCGGACCTTGCGAACCGCGCGGCATTCCAGCGCAAACGCGTCCTTGAACGACGGATCGACATAGCGGCTGGCGCCACGGAATCCGATCATCGGATTCTCTTCATGCGGCTCGTAGCGGCTGCCACCGATGAGGTTCGCGTACTCGTTGGTCTTGAAGTCGGACAGCCGCACGATCACCGGATTCGGCGCCACCGATGCCGTGATGGTGGCGATTCCTTCGGCAAGGCGGTCGACGTAGAAATCCACCGGCGTCGAATATCCGGCCATGCGCTCGTCGATCTTCTTTTTCGTGGCCGCGTCCTGCTGGTCGTATTCGAGCAGCGCCTTCGGATGCACACCGATATGGCTGGCGATGATCATCTCCAGCCGGGCCAGGCCGATGCCTGCGTTGGGCAGCATGCCGAAGTCGAATGCACGGTCGGGATTGGCCACATTCATCATGATCTTGAGCGGCGCCGGCGGCATGTTGCCGAGGTCCGTCGTCGTGCGTTCGAAGGGCAGGGCACCGGAGAAGATGAAGCCGGTATCGCCCTCGGCGCAGCTGATCGTGACTTCGCTTCCATCCGCGATCCGATCCAGGCCGTCGCCAGTGCCGACGACTGCGGGTACACCCAATTCGCGGGCGATGATGGCGGCGTGGCATGTGCGACCACCACGATTGGTCACGATGGCGGCTGCGCGCTTCATCACGGGCTCCCAATCCGGATCAGTCATGTCCGCGACCAGCACGTCCCCTGGCTGGACGCGCGCCATGTCACTGAGGCTGCGAACCACGCGCGCGACGCCACTGCCGATCTTCTGGCCGATCGCGCGCCCTTCGGCGATGACGACGCCGCGCTCGAGCAGCGTGTAGCGCTCGATCTGCGTGGCATGCCCGCGCGACTTCACGGTTTCGGGCCGCGCCTGCACGATGAAGAGTTTTCCGCTGACGCCATCCTTCGCCCACTCGATATCCATCGGCCGCTCATAGTGCTGCTCGATCACCAGCGCCTGCCTGGCGAGCTCATGGACGTCCTCGTCGGAAATCGAAAAACGTTTGCACAGCTCAGGTGGCGTCGGTTCGTTGCGCACCCGCTCGCCGGGCTGGTCGGAATACACCATACGTATCTGCTTGGTGCCCAGGGAACGGCGCAGGATCGCAGGCTTGCCCAGGCGCAGGGTCGGCTTGTAGACATAGAACTCGTCCGGATTGACCGCGCCCTGGACGACGTTTTCACCCAGGCCGTAGCTGGACGTAATGAACACGACATCGCGGAATCCGGATTCGGTATCGAGCGTGAACAGCACGCCCGATGCGCCTACGTCGGAGCGCACCATCAACTGCACGCCAGCCGAAAGAAAGACATCCTCGTGCTTGAACCCGTGATGCACGCGATAGGCGATAGCCCGATCGTTGTAGAGGCTGGCAAAAACCTCCTTGGTCTTGACGGCGACATCGGCCGCGCCGGTGACATTCAGGAATGTCTCCTGCTGGCCGGCAAAGGAAGCGTCGGGTAAATCTTCGGCGGTCGCGGACGAGCGCACGGCGACCGCAATCTCACCGCCGCCATTGTCGGCACACAATTGCCGGTAAGCCGTCTCAAGGTCACGTTCCAGGTCCGGCTGCAATGGCGCGGCAATCACCCAGCCGCGAATCTCCGCGCCCGCCTCACTCAGGGCCGCGACGTCCTCTACATCCAGTGGCGCCAGCCTGTCGAAGATGCGTTGTTCGAGATCGTTGTGCGCGATGAACGCCCGGAAGGCGTCGGCGGTGGTGGCAAAACCGCCAGGTACCGATACACCCAGGCCAGCGAGTTCGCCGATCATTTCGCCGAGGGAGGAGTTCTTTCCGCCGACCTGGGCGAGGTCGGACAGGCGCAGATCGTGCAACCACAGGATATTGGCGCTCAAGCAGGCACTCCATCTGATTGGCAACAGGCAGGCACAAGCCGGCCCAAACGCTTATTTTAGCAACCCAGCCTGCCGCGGCGCTCGTGGCACCGACGGAGCCTGACTTGTGAATGCCATGACACGCCTTGTTTTCTATGTTTCCGACGGCACAGGCATCACCGCCGAAACCATCGGGCACAGCCTGCTGACGCAATTCGCGGAAACGCGGTTCGTCACCGACCGCATTCCGTTCGTGGACACCGTCGAGAAGGCGATTGAAGCCGCTGCGGAGATCAGGCGCACGGGAGAAGAGCACGGAGTGCGTCCGATTGTCGTGAATTCCAGCATCGATCCACATCTCAATGCGCTGCTGGCCGAAAGCGGCGCGCTGATGCTGGACGTGTTCGCACCGTTCATCGAACCGCTCGAGCGGGAACTGGGCACGCAACGGCAGTCGCGTGTCGGGCAGGCGCACGGAATCGTGGATTTCGAAACGTATCATCGGCGCATCAATGCGATGAACTACGCGCTGACGCACGATGATGGCGTCAGCATGGATTACAGCGATGCCGAGGTCATCCTGATCGGGGTCTCCAGGGCAGGCAAGACACCAACCTGCGTCTACCTGGCACTGCATCACGGGGTTCGGGCGGCCAACTATCCCTTGACCGAAGAAGACCTCGAATCCGACCAGCTACCCAAAAAACTGCGGCCTTATCGCAGCAAGCTGTTTGGTTTGACCATCGAACCGTTTCGTCTGCAGCAGATCCGCCAGGAACGCCGACCCAACTCGCGCTATGCGCGACTGGAGACCTGCAAACACGAGGTGGC
>JAQGOI010000306.1 GCA_028293685.1 Lysobacteraceae bacterium
CGTCTACCAGTTGACACACGATCCGCTGTCGTTGGGGCTGGTCGGGCTGGCCGAGGTGATCCCCTATTTCTGCGTCGCGCCGTTTGCCGGATACCTCGTCGACCACCTGCCTAGGCGCGTGCTCGGCATGGCGGCGTGCGGTGGGCTCGCAGTGACTGCCTCTGTACTGACGGGACTCGCCAATGGCTGGATGCCATCGCAAGGCCCCGCCCTGATCTACGCTGCGGTGGCATTGACGGGGATGGTGCGGGCATTCCTGACGCCCATCTACAACGCATTGTTCGCCCGCGTGTTGCCACGTACCGACTTTGCGCGTGGAGCAGGCGTCGGCAGCGTTGTGTTCCAGCTTGGCCTGGTGATCGGGCCAGCCATCGGTGGCGTGCTGGTCGGGTGGTCGGGCAAGGCGGCCGCCTATTCGACGGCGGCCCTGATGGCGTTGATGGCCGCCGCAGCGCTGGCTTTGCTGCGCGTCGACGAGCCAAAAGCGGCTGCTGCGCGCGCGCCGGTATTTGCGAGCATCCACGAAGGCCTGCGATTCGTTTTCGGCCACCAGATCCTGCTCGGCGCACTGGCGCTTGACATGTTCTCGGTGCTGTTCGGGGGCGCGGTCGCGTTGCTCCCGGCGTTCGTCACGGACATCCTGCACGCCGGGCCGCAGGCGCTTGGCATCCTGCGCGCGGCCCCGGCGACGGGCGCGGTACTTGTCGGCCTGTGGTTCTCGCGCTCGCCACCGCAGCTGCACGCGGGTCGACTGCTGCTTATCGCTGTTGCCGGGTTCGGTCTGTGCATCATCGGATTCGCGCTCTCGACGCAGCTGTGGCTGTCCGCGGCGCTGTTGCTCGTCTCGGGGCTGTGCGATGGCGTGTCAGTCGTGATCCGCTCCACCATCCTGCAACTGGCCACGCCAGACGCCATGCGGGGCCGCGTCTCGGCGATCAACGGCATCTTCATCGGTTCGTCCAACGAGCTTGGCGCCTTTGAATCCGGGCTCGCGGCCAAACTGCTCGGACTGGTGCCAGCGGTGATCTTTGGCGGCTGCATGACGCTGGGTATCGTCGCGACGACTGCACGAATGGCGCCAAAGCTGCGGCGCCTGGACCTGCGGCAGCTGCATTGACCGCAAAAAAAACGCCCCGGAGGGCGTTTTTCAGATCCGATCTGACGAACGCTCAGTCGCCGATCTGCTTTTGCAGATGCTCCCAGCGTTCCTGCTCGTCGATGGTGCGCTCGGCGGTAAGGCGCGCTTCCAGGCGCTCCAGGCCGATGTCTTCACCCGAATCCACGCTGTAGCCGTACTCGCCGGCATCGACGCGCTTGAGCGTGCTGTCGATCTTTCCGATGAGCTTGCGGTAGCGGTCCCGGGTGCGCAGCTCAAGCGAGTTTTCCGTTTCGCGGGTCGCGCGCTCGGCTTCGTCGCCGACATCGCGCACTTCGTCCTTGAGATTCTCGATCGTCTGCTTGGACTCCTCGACCAGGTCCGCGCGCCACGACAGCAGACGCTGGCGGAAGTATTCGACCTGCAGCGGTCCCATGTATTCCTCGTCCGGGCTGGGTCTGTACCCGGGCGGCAGGATCGGGCGACCGGTGCTCTGGTCGGTCTTGTACGGCACCATCTTGTATTTTTCCTTCCGCACGGGCGTGCTGGGTTTTGCGGCGACGGCAACAGCCACCTTGCCGACCGGACGCGCTGCTGGCGCATGCCGGGTGGGCGGCGGCGCCTGTTGCGCGAGTTCCTTGGCGACAGGCTTGGCAACGGGCTTGGCGACGGGTTTGGGTGCAGGATTCCCGGCACCGTGCTGCGCTTGTGGCTGACGCGGCGTCTGCACCTTGACGCCACCGGAGAGCGCTTCGCGACCAATGGACTTCGCGGCCGGCGCCTTCGCCGACATCGGCTTGCCCTGCGCAGTTGATTTCGCGGCCGGCTTCGATGAGCTGGCGGATCTGGAAGGCTGCGAGGCCTTCGCACCGGTGCGGGCGGGTGCCGCCTTGCCAGCAACCTTCTTGGCCGCAGATGGCTTTTTCGCAGGCAACTTGGCAGCAGCCTTCTTCGCCACGGCCGGTTTGGGTGCTGGTTTTTTCGCCGCAACCTTCGCCGGCGTGGGCTTGCGGGGTGCGGTCTTGCTGGCCACAGGCTTTTTCGCGGCCGATTTACCGGGCGCGGGCCTGCTGGTCTTCCTGGTGGCCTTGACGGCTGTCTTGACGGGTTTTTTAACTGCCACGAGCGGCTGATCCTTGATTCCCTTGAGGCGGGAAAGCGCGCTGTTATACCCTGCTGGGCCTACAGCGGCAACCGCGCGAGTCTGCCGCGCCGTAACGTGCAAAGGCCGTGATCGATCAACTGCTCATCCGTATCCTGCGTGGCTACAAGCGCTGGCTCAGCCCATTGCTCGGGCCGCGCTGCCGCTTCACACCCACGTGTTCGGAGTACGCGATGCTCGCGATCGAGCGCTTTGGCGTCATCCGTGGCGGATGGCTGGCTGTGCGCCGTATCGTCCGCTGCCATCCGCTGCATCCCGGAGGTCATGATCCGGTTCCGCACAACCACACCTAGGAGCTGGCTGCATGCCTGACACCCTGATCGTCAACGCCCGTCTGGTCAACGCGGGTCGCGAGTTCGATGGCGACCTGCGCATCGCAGGCGGTCGCATCGCTGAAATCGGCCAAGGGTTGTCCGCGCGACAGGGCGAGCACGTGATCGATGCCGCCGGTCGCCGCCTCCTGCCGGGCATGATCGACGACCAGGTGCATTTCCGTGAGCCGGGGCTCGAATACAAGGCCGACATGGCGAGCGAATCGGCCGCAGCGGTTGCCGGTGGACTGACCACCTTCATGGACATGCCGAACACGTCGCCGCCAACGCTCGACGCCGCTGCGCTGGAAGACAAATATCGCCGTGCGACAGGTCGCGCCTGGGGCAACTTCGGCTTCTACCTTGGCGCCAGCAACGACAACCTGGAGGCAGTACGCAGCCTCGATCCAAAATCCGCTCCGGGAATCAAGGTCTTCATGGGCGCATCGACCGGCAACATGCTGGTGGACGATCCGGACACGCTCGATGCGATCTTCCGCGAAGCACCGACACCGATCATCACGCACTGCGAAGACACGCCGATGATCGAGGCCAATCTGGCGCGTTACAAGGCGCTGCATGGCGAGGATATTCCGGTCGAGGCCCACCCGGACATCCGGTCCCGGGAGGCGTGCGTGAAATCCACGCAACTCGCACTGCAACTGGCACGGCGTCATGACACGCGACTGCATGTACTACACATCAGCACGGCCGACGAGCTGGCGTTGTTCGAACACGGACCGTTGCTTCGCGCCGACGGCTCGCGCAAGCGCATCACCGCGGAGACGTGCATCCACTTCCTGCGCTTCGATCGCAGCGACTATGCCGCGCTGGGCAACCTGATCAAGTGCAACCCGGCCATCAAGGATGCAACGGATCGCGAGGCGTTGATCCGCGCGCTGGCGGACGATGCAATCGATGTGCTTGCGACGGATCACGCGCCGCACACGCTGGAGGAGAAATCCCGCCCCTACCAGCAGGCGCCATCGGGACTGCCGCTCGTCCAATGCGCGCTCAATGCCGCGCTGGAACTGGTTTACGAAGGCCGCCTGACCACCGCGCAGGTCGTGCAGAAGTTCGCCCATGCGCCCGCGCAATTGTTCGACGTCCATGAACGTGGATTCCTGCAGGAAGGCTACTGGGCGGACCTGGTGCTCATCGACGACGTTCCGATGACGGTGCGCCGCGAGGACGTGCTGTCTAAATGCGGCTGGTCGCCATTCGAAGGCGCGACGTTCCATTCGCGCATCGCAACGACCTGGGTCAACGGCGTCGTTGTCTGGGACGGAAAAAGGCTCGCAGGCTCACCACAGGGGCAGCGCCTGGAGTTTGCGAGGTGAGAGCGATCTGCTGGATCGTGTTGTTGCTGGCGTTGGCTCAGCCGGTCAGTGCGCTGGAACATGCGAGCGGACTGCCGCAATCGGTGCCGCAAGGCTCACTGGTGATTGGACACACCGATCCGGGCAGCAAGGTGACGCTCGGCGAGCGCCGTGTACAAGTCGGCAGCGATGGAGCATTCGCTTTTGGTGTCGGACGCGACGAGCACGGCCCGTTGCGCGTGACGATTGTTCCTTCGGCAGGCATGACGTACGCGATCACCGTGCAGGTCACGCCGCGCGACTGGCCGGTCGAACCCATCATCGGCGCTCCTCCGGCGACGGTAAACCCGCCGCCGGACGTCGCCGCAAGAATCGAACGCGAGCAGGCGCAGGTGGCCGCAGCCAGACAGCGCGACGACGCCCGGGACGATTACGAGCAGTCGTTTCAATGGCCGGTGCGCGGCCGGATCAGCGGTCGCTTCGGCAATCAGCGGATCTACGTGCTGCCGGACGGCACGGCCGCGCCAAAAGCGCCACATTCGGGCATGGATATCGCGGTTCCCACCGGGACGCCCGTGCTTGCACCGGCGGCGGGACTTGTCACGTTCGTTGGAGCCGATCTCTATCTCACGGGCGGCACGGTGGTGCTCGATCACGGCCACGGCGTGAGCAGCAACTTCCTGCATCTTTCGCGCATCGACGTCCGCGT
>JAQGOI010000312.1 GCA_028293685.1 Lysobacteraceae bacterium
ATGGGTGCAGGCCGGCGCGTGTTGAGGGTGATCGACGGACGGCGGCGATCGATCGAATAGGTGGCCGGCGAAGCCAGCGATTCGCGACGCTTCCCTCAGGCCAGCGCGATCCTTGCGGCCTCCGTCAGCCATTGCATCGCGCCGCGATACGGACCGGGGCCGTGGCTGATCCGCGCTACGCCGAGTTCCGCCAGTCGCTTGCGATCGGGCACGCCGGGCATCGCCATGATGTTGACCGGCCGCGGCGAGGCATCGACCACACGTGCGATCAGGTTGTCGGCGACCAACCCGGGCACGAACAACCCGCTCGCGCCAGCATCGGCGTAGGCACGGGCACGATCGAGCGCGGCCTCCACCATCGCCATGTCGTGCGCGGCGGCCGGCTTCTGGAAGAACACATCGGTGCGCGCGTTGATGAAGAACGCGATGCCGGCGTCGTCGGCGACACGGCGCGCGGCGGCGAGCCGCGCGACGTGCCCGGCGACATCACGCAACGAGCCGTCGGCAGGGAAGCTGTCTTCGAGGTTGCAGCCGACTGCGCCGGCATCCAATGCCGCCGCGACGGTCGCGCCGACCGCGGCGGGCACATCGCCGTAGCCGCTTTCCAGATCCACCGTCACCGGCAGTGCGACCGCAGCGACGATGCGGCGCAGGTTGTCGAGTGCCAGCGGCAGCGGAAAGCGCTCGCCATCATCGAAGCCATTGGCGGCCGCCACCGACCAGCTGCCGGTGGCGATCGCCTTCGCGCCGGCGGTGGCGATCGCGCGGGCGCTGCCGGCGTCCCATGCGTTGAACAGCACCAGTGGCTGCCCGCGCACGTGCAGCGAATGAAACTGCCGGGCAGCGTTTTGTCGTGCAGTGCTGTCCTGCCTGGTCACGGCCGCATCAACCCTGCGACGCGGTTGCGGACGCGTGCGCTTCCTTCAGCTTGACGGCGCATTCCTCGCAGCAGACGTCCACGGTCTGTCCGCCGATGCGGACCTGGATGGCGTTGTCGTCCAGCGGGTAGTCGCAGGCAGCGCAGGTCTTCTCGCTCATGTTCGTGCTCCATATGTGAGTTTGGCGCCCGGGATCGGGCAGGGACAGTAGACCGCGCGCGGCGCGGCGGCCGCTGTCGAAAACTTTAGCGATGCAACGCCGCCTGCCGGAACTCGCTGGGCGTACGCCCGTACGCCTGCTGGAACGTCGCGCTGAAATGGCTGTGGCTGGAGAAGCCCAGGTGCAGGCCGAGTGCGGTGAGGTCGTCGTACTCGCCCAGCAGGTCCAGCGCGCGCGCCAGCCGCAACCGCAACTGGTAGCGATACAGCGGCACGCCCTCGACCTGGCGGAAACTCTGCGTGAGATAGACCGCCGACACGCCGACTTCCGCCGCCACTTCGGCCAGCGTCCAGCGCCGCGCCAGGTCGCGCGCGAGCACCAGCTTGGCGCGGTCCACGAGCCGCTGGCGGCCGTGGCTGGATCCAGCCGCATGCGTGGTGCGCGGCGCCAGCGCACGGTGCACCAGTGTCAGCGCCAGGCTCTCGCCTTCCAGCGGCTCGGCGATGCCCTCGTGCAGCGCATGACGCAACAGCGCCACCAGAACCTGCGCGCGCGGGTCGATGCGCAGGCGCGGCTGGCGGAAGCGCAACGGCTCGCCTTCGTGAAGCAGCGCCGGCGGCGCGATCTCGCGCAACAGCGTCTCGTCCACCGTCAGCGACAGGCTGGCATCGCCGCCCGGGTTCGGATGGCTGACCTGGTAGTCCTCGCCGGCGTGGAAGAACAGCACCTGGCTGGCGTCGGCCACGTCCTCGTCGTCGCCGACATGGCGCACGTAGGTGCCGCGATAGGGAAACACCAGCTGCATGCGGCCGGCACGCTCGACCGCGCCCTTGTGGCGGCAGGTGCCGGCGCAGATGACGTCGCGGACTTCGATCAGCGGCGTGGTGAGCAGGGTGTGGATCGTGAAATCCGACATGGCGGCTGGGTATGCGGCGAGGATCAGTTCTTCTTCGCTTTGCGATCGAAACAATGGCGCCCGGCCGGATGCGGCCATTCTTCCGCCCCTGCCCAGCGGTCTCGGACATCGGCCGCCTGCGTGGAAGACCCGAACACGGCGCACAGCTGGTACGTCGTGTCGCTGGACGTCGCATACCCATAAGGCGAATGGTCATCCGGGTCCTTGAGCGACAGCCATTGGCCGGACCCATCGAGATCACCAAGCGATGCGGGCAACTTCTTGTTCTGGGTGACGTACACGTCGATGGCGCGGGAAATGGCGCCGAGTTCCTCGATTTGTCGCGCATCCAGCTCCACCCTGCGCTGCTGCGCAGGCGAACCCATCACGACCAGCGCGCAGACGACGGTCGCGATGACCGCCACGCTCGCGGCGATCGCCAGCCACCATCCGATCGGGACCCGTCGTCCGACCCGCGCACTCATGCTTCTTGCTCCTCGTTGCGGAGATCGCCGAGGTAGTAACCGAACACGCTTCCGGCAATGGCCGCGGCGACCAGCACCTTCAGCACGAACCGCATCGTGAACTCGCCGCCCAGCAGCTTGTAGATCAGCGTGGTCATGTCGCCGATCAGGACGATCGATGCGATGAACAAGGTCAGGTAGGTCAACCAGCGACGGACCACGGACAGGCGCTTGATCGGATGCCTGGCCAACTCGCGGGACAGATAGCGCGCGACGAACAGGAACACCGGAAACGCGATGATCACGGACGCCGTCGACCAGCGGATCGAATCGCCGAAACGCATTAGGTCGTAAGCCCGATCGGCAGGATCGGGGATCGCGCGGTTGATCAGGTCGAAGATGAGGCTGCCCAGGTTCCACGCCGAGTAATACAACGTCGAAAACAGCACCAGATACAAAAATGCCTCCCGCGCCGACAGATACGGCTTTGGCCTGGGCACCGGCACGACGAAAGGGATATCCGCATAGGCCGCCAGCGCGACGCGGGACTGCTCCATCGGCCAGCCCGCAGAATCCATCGCCGCCTGGAGTTCCGCCCGCGACGCCCCTTTTGCCAGCGCATCGCGGACGAACACGTCGAGTTCCTGGGTTGCTGAGGCCACGGTCCGTCCTTTGCGCTTGGGATAAGCAGGAATCTAGCAGGCTGAATGCGCTACGGGCTCATGACTCCAGAAACGATTGCCCGCTTCGTGCCACTTTGGGTGCGTCGGCTGCTGCTGGCTGCTGATGGCCCTGCTGTTCGTCGGCGGCGTGATGAACCTGATCTGGATCGCCGCGCTCAGCACGTTAGTGCTGGTGGAGAAGCGCATCGCCCGCGGACGGTGGGTGGGCAGGGCCGTTGCGGTCGTGCTGGTGACGTGGGGGGTTGCGACGCTGTTGGTTTGACTCTGCGTGGTTCTTCCGGTCGTCAATTGTTCTTGCAAAGCAGATAAATGCGCCTGGCCGCTTATCGTTTGCTTGCCGTTGTTCTGCTTTGGTCCACATCGTATTGACTGGCTAACCGGGGGAACCGCATGTCCACGTGTTCGAAACTGAGTGTGCTGGCGATGGTCGCCATCATTGCGAGCGGCTGGGTGGTCACGCCGTCCGCACGTGCCGCCACCGAAGACTGCATTCAATGCAAGCACGTGGATTGCATCAAGGGACTGATCAAGCAAAAGACGGCGATGGCGGCGGGCTATGACGCCCTGGCACAAAAATGGGATCCACTGGTAAAAGTCGAAGGCGCTCCGAGCGATACGGTGAACTTCAATACCATCACGGACCCGGCGCAGCGCACGAATTTCTATCGCGACCTGCTGGCAAAGCTGAAGGTTCTTGCAACTCAGGAGAACGAGCTGGCTTCGACAGTCGGCCCACCGCCCGGCTGCGGAGAGCTCAGTCTTGAGGCTTCCACCGACACCTACGCCACGTGCAAAGTCGACGAAGCATCGGTGACGCGCGCCCAGAATCAGGCGCCCTGCAAGCAGATCGCCGCGCTGATTGCCAAGCACGAGAACCTGCATCGCAACAGCTGCATGAACCGTAAGCGAACGCCTGGCAACACCTCGCCGTGGAAGCCCGATGACTGGCCCTATTCCGTCCCGGCGATCATGCAGACCCCTGCGGGACATGCCCGCGAAGAAGCCGCCGCATACCGGATGGAGATCGGCGAACTGAAGGTCCTGCTGCCCAAGGCCCAGGCGAAATGCAAACTGAGTTTCACCGGCGTCACCACAAGTTGCACGATTCCGATGCCGGGTGCTGGTTCGATCGAGATGGGGCAGGACATCTCTGGCAAAGTCTGTGGCGATCCGCTGACGGCCACCTGGACAATCAACACCATCTCATGGGTGAAAGGCCCCTACATCGGCGTGTCCCGCAACGTCGATCCCCCGTTCGACGACGACTGCGTCGCCAAAGACAGTACTGAAGAAGCGCGGCGCGCGCAGATCCTGAGTGCCGGACCCGGCGCTGGCTGGATGTGCGTCTACGACGAGCGCACGCCGACCAAGGTGATCATCCGCAGCTTCCGCCTCAAGCAGTGCAGCCCGCATTCCGAGCAGACATTCGTGCGCGATGCTGCACGCAGCGAATGCGACGACGACATTCCTGCGCCGCCGCCAACGACACCGACGACTGATGTGCCGGTGAGTTGAACGACAGGGCTTCGTCCGCCAGCAGTGAATTGACTTCGGGATTTCCGGCTAAGTAGCGCCGAAGCCTCGGCGGCGGTGAGGTCAGCCCGCGTAACCCATGGGGTTCTCGCGCTGCCAGCGCCACGCGTCGGTGCATATTTCTTCGAGGCCACGACGCGCGCGCCACCCGAGCCTCGCCTGCGCAAACGCCGGGTCGGCATACATTTCCGCGATGTCGCCGGGACGGCGCGACACGACCTGCTGTGCGATCGCCCGGCCTGAGACTTGTTCGAACGCGAGCACGACCTCGAGCACCGAGGCACTACGCCCCGTGCCGAGGTTGTAGGCCTCGAATCCCGTGGACGCGCGGCACGCGTCGAGCGCGGCGACGTGCGCATCCGCGACGTCCATGACATGGATTAGTCGCGAACGCCGGTGCCGTCGCGCGTCGGATAGTCGATCCCGAAAATCGAAAGGCGCTCACGGCGGCCGACGGCGACCTGCGTGATGTAGGGCATGAGGCTGCTGGGGATGCCGAACGGATCCTCGCCCAGCGAGCCGCCCGGGTGCGCGCCGACGGGATTGAAGTACCGCACCGCGTGGGCGGAAAACATCGGGGCGGCCGTGCACACGTCGCGCAGCACCGTTTCGCACATGGCCTTGCTGTGGCCGTAGGGACTCACGGGCGCGATCGCGGCCGACTCGCCGATCGGGCAGTGCCGGGCATCGCCATAGACGGCGCTGGAGGAGCTGAACACCAGATCGGTGAGGCCCGCCTTTCGCATCGCGCGCGCGACCGCGATGGTGCCGCCGACGTTGTTGACGTAATAGGTCAACGGGTCGCGCACCGATTCGCTGGCCGACTTGAGGCCGGCGAAATGGATCACCGCATCGACACGGTGCGCGCGCAGCGTCGCCAGCACCGTCGCCTCGTCGCACACGTCGGCGCGCACAAATGCAGGGACGTCGCCGGTGATGCGGCCGATCCGCTCGAGCACAGCCTCGCGACCGTGGCTGAGGTTGTCGAGGATGACGACGCGATGGCCAGCTTCGATCAGCGCGATGCAGGTGTGCGAGCCGATGAACCCGGCGCCACCGGTGACGAGCACGACGGATGCGTGACGGCTGCTCATGGGGTTGTGTCTTCCACGCGTCGGGTCGCGAGCGTCGGTGTTTGCTCGCCAACTGCCAGCATCGCGTCGAACATCTGCGCATAACGCTCCGACTGGTGGCGCCAGTCCCACGCTTCGATCGATGTGCGGATGCGCGCACCCCATTGCGATGTGAGCGCGGGTGAGTCGCGCAGCAGCGCGAGTTTTTCCGCAAGCCCGTGCGCGGTGCCATCGAAGAAACATCCGTTCTCGCCGTCGACGATCAGCTCAGGCATGTTTCCAACCGGCGTGGTGACGACCGGGACGCCGCACGCCGCGGCCTCGAGGCAGGGATTCGGCGTGCCTTCGCTGTGGCTGGCACAGACATACACGTCGATGTCGCGGTAGAAGGCGAGCA
>JAQGOI010000343.1 GCA_028293685.1 Lysobacteraceae bacterium
ATTGACGACCGGGACTATCAGGCGGCGCTCCGTCAGGCGGTCGCGGATCGGCAAACGGCGGAGGCCGATATTCGCTCGATCGATGCGCAGCTTGCGCTGCAGGCTTCCCTCATCGAGCAGGCCAACCAGCAGGTGACCGCGGCGGATGCCGCGCTCCACTTCGCCGAGCAGGACCATGCCAGGTATCAAACGCTGTCGCGGTCCGGCGCCGGCACCATCCAGTCGGACCAGCAGAGCCAGTCCCAGTTGATCCAGCGAACGGCGGACCTCGGCCGATCCCGGGCGGCGCTGATGGCGGCCAGGCAGCAGGTCGATGTGCTGCAAGCAGCGCGGGTCAAGGCGGCGGCGCAGCTGGAGCATTACCGCGCGGCCGAACAGCAGGCCCAACTCAACCTGGGCTACACCGTGCTGACCGCGCCGGTCGACGGCAGCGTCGGCGCGCGAACGCTGCGGGTCGGGCAGTATGTCCAGGCCGGCACCCAACTGATGGCGGTGGTGCCGCTCGATGCGACTTACATCGTGGCGAACTACAAGGAAACACAACTGACCGATGTGCGTCCCGGACAACGGGTCGGGATTTCCGTGGACACGTTCCCCAACGCCCGGATTCACGGCCATGTGGACAGCATCGCGCCGGCCACCGGACTGCAGTTCGCGCTGCTGCCGCCGGACAATGCCACCGGCAACTTCACCAAGATCGTCCAGCGGCTGCCGGTGAAGATCGTGCTCGATCGCGATCCCGGAACCGCGGCGGACCTGCTGCGCCCCGGCATGTCGGTCGAGCCCTCGATCGACACCCGCGCGCCGCGCTGAGTTCCTCGTCATGAGCACTCCGCGGCTGCCGGTCGATAGCGAGCCCCAGGTCGACCTGAAGACCTGGCTGGCGATATGCGGTGCGATGATCGGCGCCTTCATCGCGGTGCTCAACATCCAGATCACGAATGCCTCGCTGCCCAACATCCAGGGCGCGATCGGCGCCGGCATCGACGACGGCGGCTGGATTTCCACCGCCTATCTCGTCGCCGAGATCGTGGTAATCCCGCTGACCGGCTTTCTGTCGCCGGTGTTCTCGCTGCGGCGGTATCTGCTGGGCAACACGATCATGTTCCTGGTGATGTCGGTGGCCTGCGCCTACGCGCAGAACCTGGGGCAAATGATCGTGCTGCGCGCGCTGCAAGGCTTCTTCGGCGGCGTGCTGATCCCGCTCGCCTTCAGCCTCACCCTGACCATGCTGCCACGAGCCAAGCAGCCGATCGGGCTGGCGCTGTTCTCGGTTTCGGCGACGTTCGCCCCGGCGATCGGACCCACCATCGGCGGCTACCTGACCGAGACCTATGGCTGGCAATATATCTTCTACGTCAACCTGGTGCCCGGCGCGATCATGCTGGCCACGCTGTGGCCGACGCTGCGGCCGGCCCCGATGCAGCTGGGGCTGCTGCGGCAGGGCGACTGGTTCGGCATCGCCACTCTGGCGACCGGGCTCGCCTCGTTGCAGACGGTGCTGGAGGAAGGCAACAAGGACGACTGGTTCGGTTCAGCATTCATTGTGCGGTTGTCGGTCATCGCCGCGGTGTCGTTGGCGCTGTTCTTCTGGATCGAGCTGACCATCCGCAACCCGCTGCTGAACCTGCGCCTGCTGCTGCGGCGTAACTTCGGGCTGGGCAGCCTGGCCAACGTCATCGTGGGGATGGCGCTGTATGGATCGGTGTATCTGCTGCCGGTCTATCTGTCGCAGATGCAAGGCTACAACGCCGAGCAGGTCGGCATGGTGCTGGCCTGGACCGGGTTGCCGCAGCTTGTGCTGATCCCGTTCGTGCCCACGCTGATGCGGCATGTCGATACGCGGCTGCTGGTGGCCGCCGGCTTTGGTCTGTTCGCAATAAGCTGTTTCATGAACTTGTGGATCACCGCCGATTATTCCGGCGACCAGCTTCTTGTACCCAACCTGATTCGCGCTGTGGGTCAGGCGTTGGTGATGACCCCGCTCTCCGCGCTGGCTACCGGCGGCATCGAACGCGAGTTCGCCGGTTCCGCCTCGGCAATGTTCAACATGATGCGCAACCTCGGCGGCTCCGTCGGGATCGCTGTGCTGGAGACGTTCGTGACCAAGCGCGAGCAGTTCCACTCCAGCATCATTACCGGCGATGTATCGCTGCTGAACGAGGCGACGCGTCAGCGCATCGCGTCATTACAGACGTATTTCATGGCCAACGGCGCGAGCGATGCCGCATCGGCCTGGCACGCGGCGGTGGTGCAGATCGGCCGCACCATTCGTGCGCAATCCTATTTCCTGGCGTACAGCGACGCGTTCTATTTGATGGGCGCGGCACTGCTGCTGGCGCTGGTGACGTCGCTGGGGATGCGGAAATCCAGCGGTGGCGGCGCCAGCGCGCATTGACGTCTGGCGCGTTGCGTCTGTCGTGCGGTCCGGTTGCCTGGTTGCCAGTGTTCTGCGTCGGCGATTGCGCGAAGGTAGCTGCGAAGCAATCATCAGGAAGGTGCGCTTCTGGGATTGCCACATCGCTGCGCTCCTCGCAATGACGGACGCAACGCACTAGCTCATGCGAGGTGGGAGCGCGCCTTGGTGGCCTTTAGAGTGCCGCCTGCAGCGCCGGTTCCAACACAGGGGTGCGGGCGATCAGCGTATCCTTGACCCGATGCAGCAACGCGGAATGATCTGATTCAGAGACCTTGTCGCTGCGCATCACCATTTGGATCAGCGGGTCCTGGAGCAGGGCCGCCAATGTCAG
>JAQGOI010000347.1 GCA_028293685.1 Lysobacteraceae bacterium
CACGGCGCCTGATGGCCGCAGCCGGTCAGCGTGTCGGTGGTGCATGGCGATTCATCACCTTGCCGGTCACCGCGACGCTGCTGCAGGCGTCGGCGCTGTGGTTATGGCATGCACCGCGCTTGTTCGATCTGGCGCTGGTCAATGCTGGATGGCACGTGGTACAGCATCTTTCATTCCTGATTTGCGCACTGTTGTTCTGGTGGGCCGTACTGCATGGACGTGTGGAAGGGCGCCGCGTCGGCGTGGCCGTGGGTTGCCTGTGTTTCACGGCGGTCGTGAGCGGTGCGTTGGGCGCACTCATGGCATTTTCCTCGAGCCCCTGGTACGCGGGCTACGCGTCCACCGGGTTGAACGCGTACGGGATGACGCCCGCCGAGGACCAGCAGCTCGCCGGGCTGCTGATGTGGATACCCGGAGGCCTGGTTCATGCGCTGGCCGGCTTGACGCTGCTGGCCCGACGGTTGTCCAGGGACGACAGGGAACACGCCAATGCGTTCGATTGAGCTGGCATTGCTGCTGATGCTCATGCCGGCCTGGGCGCTTGCCGAGACCGCCTACGTATCGGACGAGCAGGCCAATGTCGTGCACGTCATCGATGCGCCGCGCTGGTCTGTCGCCACCGACATTCCGGTGGGAAAACGACCGCGTGGCATGGTGCTCAGCCGCGACGGCAAGCGTCTGTATGTCGCTGCCGGAAACGACGACCGGATCGATGTCATCGATCTGGCTGCACGCAGGATGATCGGAACCCTACCCTCGGGCCCGGATCCGGAACGCTTCGCCGCGAGTCCTGACGGTCGAACCTTCTACATCGCGAACGAAAACGACAACTCGGTGTCGTTCCTCGACCTGGCCAGTGGAAAAATCATCCACACGGTCGCCGTGGGTGCGGAGCCCGAAGGCATGGCCGTGAGCCCCGATGGTCGCTGGGTGATCTGCACGTCGGAAAGCGCCAGCCTGGTGCATTTCATCGATGCCGCCAGCGCGCGTCTGGTCGACAGCGTGCTCGTTGGCACGCGTCCGCGCGACGCGGTTTTCAGTGCCGATGGCAAGCAATTGTGGGTGTCCTCGGAAACGCGTGCCACGGTTGCCATCTTTGCCATGCCCTCGCGCAAGCTGCTGCACACGATCGACTTCGACAACGACGACCGCGCGCCGGACACGGTGCAGGCTGTCGGGTTGGTGTTGACGGCCGCGCGCGCGTTCGTCGCGCTGGGTCGAGGCAATGCGGTCGCTGAGGTCGACCCGCACACATTCGCCATCCGTCGCTACCTGCCTGTCGGTATCCGCAACTGGGGGATTGGCCTGGCACCGGACGGCAAGCGCCTGTATGCAGCCAACGGACTCTCCGGCGATGTATCCGTCCTCGATACCGCGACCGGTCAACCGCTCGCGACCATCAAGCTGGGCGGAAAGCCGTGGGGCGTGGTGGTGACGCCATGAGGTGGCTGTGTCTTTTCCTGATGTTGGAATGCGCGCTGGCCCAGGCGCGCGACCTGCGGGTCTGTGCCGATCCCAACAACCTGCCGTTCTCCAACGCCGCCGGGCAAGGTTTCGAGAACCGAATCGTCGCCCTGGTTGCACGCGACCTGGGCGCGCACGTCCAATACACGTGGTGGGCGCAGCGGCGCGGCAACGTGCGCAACACGCTCAATGCCGGCAGCTGCGACCTGATCCCGGGAACGGCGAGCAGCGCCGGACTCACGGGGACCACCAATCCCTACTACCGGTCGACCTATGTGTTCGTGAGTCGTGCCGACGCCGGACTGGGCGACCTGGTTTCGCTCGACGATCCGCGACTGCACCGCCTGCGCATCGGCGTGCAGCTGATCGGTGACGACGGTGCCAACACGCCGCCCGCGCAATCGCTGGCACACCGCGGCATCGTCGACAACGTTCGCGGTTTCATGGTGTATGGCGACTACGCCAGGGCCGCGCCACAAGCCGCGATCATCGAAGCCGTCGCCAGGGGCGAGATCGATACGGCCCTCGTCTGGGGGCCAACGGCAGGCTATTTCGCGGCGCGTAGCGAGGTGCCGCTGGCGTTGACGCATGTCACGCCGTGGCTCGATGGTCCGCAGGCGCCGATGGTGTTCGATGTGTCGATGGGCCTGCGACGCGATGACCGTAACTTGCGGCGCGAAATCAATCGCGCGCTCGAACGCAATCGTGGCGCCATCGAAACGGTGCTTGCCGACTACCATGTCCCGACGCTGCCATTGACCTCGTCCCTGCACACGGCACGTGGTCCCTGATTCCGGGGCAACCGATCAGCATGTGAATCCAGGCGGAAGCAGCGCGATGGTGCGCTCGGCCGCAGCACGGAGTGAAGCATTGCGTCGTGGCCGACAAGCACCCGGCAAGCCGCTACGATGCCACCATGGAAAACAGCCTCGGCCAAAGTCTGGATACGCTGCTGCGCCAGGCGCGCCTGCGTATCGATCCCGTGGACGCCGAATGGCTGCTGGCGCACGCACTTGGGCGACCGCGCAGCTGGGTGTACGCGCATGGAGACGATGTCATCGATCCAGCATCGCGTGCGCGCTACGAAACGCTGGTCGAGCGTCGCGCGGCCGGCGAACCGGTCGCCTACCTCACCGGGACGCGTGGCTTCTGGACGCTCGAGTTGCAGGTGACGCCCGACACCCTGATTCCACGCGTGGAGACGGAATTGCTGGTGGAGCTGGCCTTGGCACGGCTACCGAAGGACAGCGCCTGGTGCGTTGCGGACCTGGGAACAGGCAGCGGCGCCGTCGCTCTCGCGCTTGCGAGCGAACGACCACTTGCGCGAGTGCTTGCGACCGATGCGAGCGCGCAGGCGCTCGTCGTGGCGAGGAACAACGCCGACGCAGCCGGCGTTCGCAACGTGACTTTCAGCAGCGGCGACTGGTGCAGGGCGCTGGGAGATGAGCGCTTCGACCTGATCGTCAGCAATCCGCCGTATCTGGCGACGGACGACCCGCATCGGGGAATCGGCGATCTGCGCTTCGAGCCGGAGTCTGCGTTGTACTCGGGCATCGACGGTCTCGATGCCATTCGCACGATCGTCCGTGACTCGCGTGCCCATCTGCTTCCCGGTGGTTGGCTGCTGCTCGAGCACGGCTGCGATCAGGGTGGAGCCGTTCGCGACCTGCTGCATGCGGCTGGTTTCGAGAAGGTCGCCACGCAACGCGATCTGGAGCAGCGCGAACGCGTGTCGCTTGGACGTGCTTGGCGCTGACTTCATCGGCCATGGCGTTAACATGGGTCGACCCAGCCATACGGAACCTCACATGCGCACTTTGTACCCGGAGATCGAACCGTACGATTCGGGCATGCTCGCCGTCGACAGCCGGCACACGTTGTATTACGAGCAGTGCGGCAATCCCCGAGGCAAACCGGTGGTCCTGCTCCATGGAGGCCCCGGCGCTGGTTGCAGCGCAAAGATGCGGCGCTTCCACGACCCGCGCACCTACCGCATCGTCCTGTTCGACCAGCGTGGAAGCGGGCGCTCGACGCCGCACGCGGATCTCGTCGACAACACCACGTGGGATCTGGTTGCCGACATCGAACGCTTGCGGACCATGCTTGGTGTGGATCGATGGCAGGTATTCGGTGGCAGCTGGGGCTCGACCCTCGCACTTGCCTACGCGCAGACCCACCCGCAATGCGTGACCGAACTGGTTTTGCGCGGCATCTTCATGTTGCGTCGTTGGGAACTCGACTGGTTCTACCAGAAGGGTGCATCGCGATTGTTCCCCGAGGCATGGCAGCAGTATCTCGCCGCGATTCCGGTGGACGAGCGCGCGGACATGATCCAGGCATTCCATCGCCGCCTGACGTCCGACGACATGCCCACGCGCCTTGCGGCCGCGCGCGCATGGAGCGTGTGGGAGGGCGCGACCAGTTTCCTGCAGGTGGATCCGGGCTTCGTCAGCGGTCACGAGGACACGGCCTTCGCGCTGGCATTCGCCCGCATCGAGAACCACTACTTCGTCAACCACGGGTTTTTCGATGCCGACGACCAGCTGTTGCGTGATGCGCATTTGATTGCCGGTATTCCGGGCATCATCGTGCACGGCCGCTACGACGTCGTCTGCCCGGCGCAGAACGCCTGGGACCTGCACAAGGCCTGGCCCATTGCGCGGCTGGAGATCACGCCAACGTCGGGCCATTCGGCGTTCGAGGCCGAGAACGTGTCGGCGCTGGTGCAGGCGACGGACGCGTTTGGCTGAGCTCCGCTTACTGCCGATGTCGCTGCTAAAGATGCCGGGGCTTCACTCAATTACGCAGACCCGGAGGGCGGCGCACACGGATGTGCGCCGTTTTTCGATCGAGCCAGGATGGCGAGTCGAAAAATCCCTGACTGCTCCCGGAATTTAGAGTGAGCTCTGTAATGGGAAAGCTGCTTTCTTTTGGTTACTTTTCTTTGCAGCTCTCAAATAAAAGTAACTCGCCTACGGCGAAAGCGTTCAAGAAAAGAAAGACGCCGAGTTGCATGAATGAGCTGATCGCTGGCGCTTGAGCATCAGCCCGGACGAGCAACACTGCCATCCGGATCGTGCTCGATCATCCACAGCCCCGCCCACAGCTTGAGGTCGAGTTCGAATCCCTCGCGCGACTTCTGCATCAACCAGGAGGGCGCGGACCTGCGTGGCACGGCATGCACGACGATGTGCTCTTCGCCGACGCCGCCGCCGTTTCCGACTCGCTTCAAGCCGGTTGCGCGGACGAATGCGATGCGCTCGCTGCTCATTCCCGCCGAAGTGGGTCCTGTCATCAGCACCTCGACCGAGCCTGCCTCCCAGCCTGTCTCCTCGATCAGTTCCCGGCGCGCCGCTTCCTGCAGCGTATCGTCGGCGTTTTCATCGCCTACCAGACCCGCGGGCATCTCGATGGTCTTCGCGCCAAGCGGCGTGCGGTTTTGCTCGACGAACAGCACCTCGTCGTCCGGTGTCACCGCGATGATGATCACCGCCATGCCCTGCGCGTGTACGCGCTCGACATATTCCCAGTGCCCGGACACGACCATGCGCAGATACTTGCCCTGGTAGACGACCTCCGGTTGGTT
>JAQGOI010000352.1 GCA_028293685.1 Lysobacteraceae bacterium
TGCCGTCGCGGCCGTGCAGCCGCAGACCGAGCCAGTGGCGGCCGGGCGACACGCCCGTGACGTCGACGTGGGCCTGGAAGCCGACGCGGGGCTGCAGCGGATCGGTCGAAATCTTCCAGAAGATCCCGACGCCGGGGTTGTCCAACCCGTACCGCGCGCGGGCCACCGGCAGCCCGTCAAACATCACGTCGACCTGCTTCAGGCCGACACCGTCCTTGAAAGCCCAGCCTGAAACGTCGAACGAGCGCCCTACGTTCTGTCCGGAAACCGGCCGGTCCAGCCAGGCCATGGCCGGCGTCGTACAGACGCCATCGGTCCGATCCTGCTTCAGCGGGAACAACAGGAAACGCTGGCTTCCATGGTCGATGTTCACCACGGTGGGGGGCGGCAGGGGCCCTACCCGTTCGCACAGTGCGTGGTACTGGGACAGCAGGTTCTTGTACTCGACCTCGGATGCTCCGACGACCAACACCAATGGGCCGGGCCCCAGTTCGCGCCGGCCTGCGACGTCCAGCCCCCACAACTGCAATTGAGGCGCGCGCCCGTGCTTGCGGTTGAGCGGATGCGGGAAGACGGGAATTCCCGGATTATCCAGGTCGAAGCCGAGCTCCGCGCCGTCCTTGAAGTTGTCCGCGACGATGCGTGTTCCGGGCGGCATGGTGGCGCGCAGCGCCTGCACGGTCTTGCCCAGCGCAGACCATCCGGCGAAGTTGTTGGGATACCACTTTTCGGCGGCCATCTGCG
This sequence comes from Lysobacteraceae bacterium, assembly GCA_028293685.1. Lineage (GTDB taxonomy): Bacteria > Pseudomonadota > Gammaproteobacteria > Xanthomonadales > Xanthomonadaceae > Cognatiluteimonas. Next base: position 745 of record JAQGOI010000352.1, read on the forward strand.
CGCGCAACGAGGGTAAAGCGACGGCCCCGTAGTAGCCCAGCATGGCGACCAGTCCGATCGTCGCCATCGCGGTCGTGGCCGTGCGCAACCATCGCGGCCACGCCAGCAGCAGCGCGGGCAGCAACGGCAACAACGCGACGTACCCGGGCAGCGGCCAATGGAAACTCACCCGCTCGGTATCGGCAAAAAAACCAAGCGCGAAAAAGCCGAGCACGACCAGCGACCCCAGCCATGCGAAGTACCGGTGCACCAGGTTGCTGTCCCGACGATGTGCCCACGCCGTAGATGCCAGTGCCGCGAACAGCAACGGTGTCACCAGCAAGGCCTGGATGAGCACGAACCAGATCCCGTCCACGTGGAATGCCCACGGGTGACGGTCGATCAGCTGGAAGCGCAACCCCGCTTCGGCATTGCCCAGGTTCCACGCCAGCAGTGGGCTCCACGCGGCGGCGCCGAAGGCAATCGCGACCAGCACGCGCGGATCGCGCAATGCGGCGCGGCCCTGCGGGATCAACAGCAATGCCATGAGACCCACGGCGATCACCGCGATGAAGCGGTAGTGGCTCAGCGCGCCGATCGCCAGGCCAGCGGCCAGCTCGAGCGCCGCCGTCGCCGTGACTCCGCGCAGCAGGCGGGATCCGGCATCCATGCACAACAGCGTGGCGAACGTCATGGCGGCATCAGGCACCGCCAGCACGCCCAGCGTCCCCGCCAAGGGCAGCAACATCGTGAACAGCCCCGCGATCCAGCCCTGCTCCGGGCTGAACTCGCGTGCCGTGATTCGGGCCACCAGCCAGGGCAGGCAGGCGGCGATCGCCAGGAACGGCGCCCGCAATGCGAGGTGGTGGTTGCCCCCGATCGCCACGCCCAGGCGCGTCAGCCAGGCCGTGAGCCCCGGCAGGTCGGAATACGCCCACGCCAGGTGCTGGCCCTCCTGCCAGTAGAACGCCTCGTCGACGAACAATGGCAGGCGCGCGGCCACGATCACCTTGACCAGCGTCAACACCACCCAGACGCCGATGAACCAGCGCCTGATGTCGGCCTCGTTACGCGTGACGGCCTGTCTCGCTACACTCATTCGGTACGCCTTCCAGGCAAGCGGCGGAAAGGATGCCGGCCATCCTTCCGCGAAACAAATCGTCGCATTCTGCAGGCATGCCGCCTGCGGCGACATTCGTGAGCGATACGTCCAGTACCTCGTGAGGTCCGCATGCCAGCAACACCCGCGGCCGCCAACATGCTAACCGACGCCGATTCGGCAGCCCTGCTCAAGCGCGCGGTCGCCCAGGTCAACACGCTGGTCCTGGGGAAAGCGCAGGAAGTCCGGCTGGCGTTCGTCGCGTTGCTGAGCGACGGACATCTGCTGATCGAGGATCTGCCGGGATTGGGCAAGACCACGCTGGCGCATGCGCTGGCGGCGACGCTGGGCCTGGGCTTCCAGCGCGTGCAGTTCACCTCGGACCTGCTGCCATCCGACATTGTCGGCGTCTCGATTTTCGATGCCCAGGTGCGCCGCTTCGAATTCCACCCCGGCCCGATCTTCGCGCACGTACTGCTCGCCGACGAGATCAACCGGGCACCGCCACGGACACAGAGCGCGCTGCTCGAAGCCATGGCCGAACACCAGGTCACCATCGACGGGCACACGCATCCGCTGCCCGACCCGTTCTTCGTCATCGCCACGCAGAATCCGGTCGACCTGGCCGGCACCTATCCGTTGCCCGACTCGCAGCTGGATCGATTCCTGCTGCGGCTGACCCTGGGATATCCGGGCGAGGAAGCCGAGCGCGCGCTGCTGTCGGGCACCGATCGCAAGGATCTGATCGCGCAGGCGATCCCGGTGCTGGGCGCGACCGATGTGCTCGCGCTACGCAGTGCCGTCAGCCGGGTGCATGCCAGCGACTCATTGATCGGCTACGTGCAGGCACTCGTGACGCGCAGCCGACAGCATCCCGGCGTACGTGTCGGGCTGTCGCCACGGGCGGGCATCGCACTGTTGCGGGCAGCGCGCGCCTACGCGTTGTTGCTGGGACGCAAGCATGTGCTACCCGACGATGTGCAGGCACTCTTCGCCGCCGTGGCGGCGCATCGCCTGGTCGCGGACATCGATGCCGGCAGCCACGCATTGCTCGCCAAATCCATCCTGCACGCGGTGCCGGTCGACTGAACATGGCTGGCGCGCCAGGCCTCACCCTTCGCCAGCGGCTCGATGCCTGGACGCGACCGCGGCAGCCCGAAAGCCTGCCGGTGTACTTCGACCGTCGTCGCGTGTACATCCTCCCCACGCTTTTTGGCCTGTTTTTTTCCGCGCTGTTGCTGGTCATGTGGGTCGGCGCGCTCAACTACAACAACAACCCCGCCCTGCTGCTGTGCCTCCTGCTCGCAGGGGCGGCCAACACCAGCCTGCTTGCCGCACATCTGCAACTGACTGGATTGCAGATCGTGGCGGCAGCCGCCGATCCCGTACCTGCCGGATCGATGCTGGAAATGCGATTGCACGTGCGCGCCAAGCCAGGACGGCAACGGCGCGGCCTGCGCGTGCATGCCGGCGCAGGCCCGGCGGTGTTGTCGCTGGTCGATGGCAATGGCCAGGCGGTGCTGGCCTTGCCGACGCATAAGCGCGGTTGGCTGGAGCCCGGGAGAATGCGCATCGAAACCACCCGCCCCCTGGGCTTGGCGCGCGCCTGGGCCAACGTCTGGCCCGACGCACCCGTGCTCGTCTATCCCATGCCCGAAGCGCACGGCCCACCACTGCCCGAAGAAGGCAGCGGAGCGATCGCGCGGGCGCGCTTGCACGCCAGCGGCGATGACCTCCACCACCTGCGCCCCTACCGCCGTGGCGATGCGCGCCGCGCGATCGCCTGGAAGCCATCCGCTCGGCGCGACGCATTGCTGGTTCGCGAGTTCGAGCAACCGCTGGGTGCCGACGTCGTCCTTGACTGGAACCTGCTGTCGATGGAGTACGAAGCACGGATCCGGCGCCTGGCCCGTTGGGTCGACGATGCCGAACGTGAGGGACGCCGCTCCATCCTGCGCCTGCCCGGACAACAAGCACTGGGGCCGGCGTCGGGCGCCGCGCACCGCCACGCGTGCCTGCGCGCGTTGGCGTTACTGCCTGCATCCGACGCATCGGTTTGAGTACAGCCGTTTGAACACGCGCCCGCCCGCGCTTTCACTGGATGCGCAGAGCCGCGTGTGGGTACTGCTCGCCGCGGGTGCCTGCCTGTTGCCGCTGATACTTCAATTGCCATCGCTGGTCGCGTTGGGATTGGGTGCCGCCGCGGTGCTGGTCGTTGCAGCGTCCTGGCGGCGTCCCTTGCCCGCGTTGGTGCGATGGCTGCTCCCCCTGGTTCTCGTCGGTGGCGTGCTGGCGGTTTCGCATTTCGCGTTCGGCCGCGACACGGCCTGCGCATTGCTGGCGGCAATGCTCGCGGTAAAACCCGCCGAAACGTTCACCCTGCGCGACGGCCGCAGCCTGCTTGGTTTTGCCCTGTTCGCACCCTTCGCCACGTTCCTGCTCGACCAGGGGCCACTCTCCCTGCTGCTGGGTCTGATCGGATCGACACTGGCGCTGGCTGCCCTCTTGCGGCTGGCGGAGCTCGAGTCGGGCGATGGCCGCCACCCGCGCACCGCTATCCAGCGCCTGATAACGATCGCGAAGATGATGGCGATTGGCCTGCCGCTGGCGTTCGTGGTGTTCTGGTTGTTTCCTCGCCTAGCCACCCCGCTGTGGGGAGTTCCGCAACGGGCGATGGCACGTCCAGGCTTGTCCGATCACATGGCGCCGGGCGAATGGGTCGATCTGCTGAACGACGACACCACTGCGTTGCGCGTGCAGTTTTCGGGGGCGACGCCGCCCACCTCGCAGATGTACTGGCGCGGCCCCGTGCTCTGGAATTTCGACGGGAGAACCTGGACACAGGCACGGTGGTTGCAGGGCATCCCGGCAGCACCCATGCGCCCGGGCGCGTCACGCTGGAACTATGAACTCGAACTGGAACCGACCGACGGCCATCAACTGGTCGCGCTCGATCTGCCGACCGCAACTCCCAGCGGCGCGCGGTTGTCGATCGACTACGGTCTGTACAGCCAGCAGCCACTGACGGCACTGACGCGATGGACGCTGCACTCGGCGCCGCCGGTCGAATTTCAACCCCGGCTGCAGCACACCTTGCGTGCGATGGCACTGGCGTTGCCGCCGGGATACAACCCACGCACGCTCGCGCTCGCGCAGAAGTGGCGTCGCGACGCCGGCGGCAATGACGACGCCATCGTCCAGCGCGCGATGCAGATGATCCGCAAGGACTTCGCATATACCCTTGCCACGCCGTTGCTCGGCCGCAACTCGGTCGATGAATTCCTGTTCGACCAGAAGGCGGGCTTCTGCGAACACTTCAGTTCAGCGTTTGTCGTGCTGATGCGCGCGGCCGGCATCCCCGCACGAGTGGTCACCGGTTATGTCGGCGGTTACCGCAACCCGATCGGTAGTTACTGGCAGGTGCGGCGTTCGGACGCCCATGCGTGGGCGGAAGTCTGGCTGGCTGGCCGCGGCTGGGTGCGGGTCGATCCGACGGCCGCGGTCGCACCGGATCGGATCTACGACACGCTCGCCGACCGGGCACCCGGTGCGGACGCTTTGCTGGGCGCGTGGGTGCCGGCGCCGATTTTCAATGCGGGGGACTGGCTGCGCCGCGGCTGGAACGATTTCGCCTTGGGTTTTGATGCGGCGCGCCAACGCAATCTGTTGCGCCCGCTGGGGTTGAACAACCTCGATTCCGGACGCTTGATCGGCCTTTTTTCCGGCATGGCCGTGTTGGCGCTGCTGTGGATGGCGTGGCTGACCGCACGGGTGGAACGCGAGCCGAATCCAGTGCTCCGCGCCTGGCATCGGTTGGATCGGCGTTACGCTCGCATCGGCCTGGGACGCTTCGCCCATGAGCCGGCAGCGCGATGGGCTGAACGGGTCAGCCTGGCCCTTCCACACGCCGCCCCCCAGCTGTACGAACTAAGCTGGCGTTTCAATAACTGGCGCTACGCTAGCGGACAACCGGGCCGAGAAGCTGTCGCGCTGGTCAAGTCGATTCGCCAACACCGTCCCGTTCGCTGACCCGCTGCACACGGTCGCCTGTCACCTGGAGCCAGCCATGAATGCCTTTCCCGCAAAACCGCGCCTCGTTGCTGTCGCTCTCGCAGCACTGCTGGTCGGCGCGTGTGCTTCTCAACCCCAGCCCCTGCAGGGACAATTCACTCCGATCACGCCGCGCGTGGCGGCGGATCACGACAGCACCGGGGCCGCGGTGCGCTGGGGCGGTCGCGTCGTCTCGGTCAATCCCGGTGAGAACCGGACCTGCTTCGAGATGTTGTCGACCCAGCTTGACGTCACCGGCAGGCCGTATTGGAGTACCGATCAGGTCGGTGGTCGCTTCATTGCGTGCCGGACCGGGTTCTACGATCCGGCGTTATTCCAGACGAACCGGGAAGTCACGTTCGTCGGCCGTGTCGATGGCTACGAAAATCGCCGCATCGGCGGTTACGACTACCGCTTCCCCCACGTGGCTGCCGATGTCGTGTATCTGTGGCCGGTACGCGAGCGCGTCAATGTGGTGACGCGTCCAGCGCCGTGGCCATGGTGGGGCTGGTGGTAAGCCCGCTGCACACCGGGATTCCCGCGACGGTTTGAAACGACTCGAACCGATCAGCGGGATGTTCCGAACCGCCCCAGCGGCGCGCCTGCCAACAGATGCAGGTGCAACTGGAATACGGTTTGCCCACCCGCCTGGTTGCAGTTGATGACCACGCGGTAGCCGTCTTCGGCCAGCCCCTCGCGCCGGGCGTAGTGCGCCGCTGCAAGCACGAGTGTTCCAAGCACGTCGGACTGGTCCGGCGTCACATCGTTGAGCGTGGCGATCGTTGTCTTGGGAACGAACAGCACATGCACCGGCGCTTGCGGCGCGATGTCGCGAAAGGCGATCACGTGTTCGTCTTCATGGACGATGTCCGCTGGAATCTCGCGACGGATGATCTTGCCGAAGATGGTCTCGTCCTGCATGGCAACGCTCCTGGTGGTTACTGCGGCATCTCGCTCCGGCTGCCGAAGGCGTGCGACAGCGTGCCGCGATCGACGTATTCGAGTTCGCCACCCAGCGGCACCCCGTGCGTGAGTCGGCTGGGCTTGACGCCATGCTGGCGGGCCAGCTGTGCCAGGTAGTGCGCCGTCGCTTCGCCCTCGACCGTCGGGTTGGTCGCGATGATCAACTCGTTCACTTCTCCTTCCGCCAGCCGCGCCGCCAGTTGGTCAAGTCCCAGTTCACGCGGCCCGATGCCGTCGAGCGGACTCAGTCGCCCTTGCAGCACGAAATACAGGCCGCGATAACCCGTCGCCTGCTCGATCGCCAGGCGATCGGCTGGTGACTCGACGGCACACAGCAGATGCGCGTCGCGGCTGCCGCTGGCACAGGTCGTGCAACGCGTGTTTTCGCTGAAATCACGACAGCGATCGCAGTGACCGATGCGCTCGACCGCTGCCTCCAGTGTCTGCGCCAACCGCTTACCGCCTTCGCGCTCGCGCTCGAGCACGTGGTACGCCATGCGCTGGGCGCTCTTGGGACCGACGCCAGGCAGCACCCGGAATGCTTCGATCAGTTGTTCAAGCAGGGATGACGACATCGACGGTCAGAACGGCAGTTGAAGGCCCGGCGGCATCGGCATGCCGGCGGTCGCGGCGCCCATTTTTTCCTGGGTGACTGCGTTGGCCCTGGCGACGGCATCGTTGAACGCCGCGGCAATGAGGTCTTCAGCCATCTCCGGATCAGCCAGCACCCCTGGATCCACACGGACCTTGCGGCACTCCATGCGACCACTGAGGGTGATTGTCACCATGCCGCCACCGGCACTGCCGACCACCTCGACGGAGGCGAGCTCGGCCTGTGCCTTCTGCACGTTTTCCTGCATCTTCTGCGCTTGCTGCATGAGTTGGGCGATGTTGCCGCGCATGACCATCCGTCCTCTAGGGGTGAGCTGCGCCGGTTGAGCGCAGGGCTGCAAAATTCTAGTCGTCCAGCGGCCGGATCGAATCCGGCACCAGCGCCGCGCCGTGCTGGTTGATCAGTTGCTGGATGCCGGCATCCGCCATGAAGCTCGATTCGGCAGCGATCTGCCGCTCATCGCGTTGTCGCGTGCTGCGCTGGTGCAGGGTCTCGACGCTGGGCGCCGATGTCTCGAAGCGGATCTGCGGCTGGCCGCCCAGATCCGACGCAATCGATTCGGCAAGCAGCTTCACCAGATTCGGTGCCTTCAGGTGCTCATCCAGCGGCGACAGCGACAGGCGCAGGACGCCGGCGTCATAACCGACGAATCCAGCATGCGCAGCCAGTTCACGTGCCGGACCGCGCAGGGCACTGCTGGTGACCAGGGCGAGCCATCGTTCGGCGTCCATGACGATGTCGTTGCCAATGTTGCCAGCGGCGACAACTTCGGGTGTCGGAACCGACGAGGCGGCAGGTGCAGTACGTGCTTCGGATATCGTCCTGATGGAGGCCAAGGAGGCCGTTGGCACATCGGCCAGTGCCGCCTTCGCGGCCGCAGCACCGGCGACGCGGGGCACACTGCCGGCTGCCGTTGCCGGTGTGGCATCCTGCGCCGGCCGAAACGCCAGCATCCGCAGCATCGTCATCTCGAATCCAGCGCGTGCGCTTGGTGCCAGCGACAAATCACGTCGTGCGTTCAACGCCATCTGGTACCACAGCTGCACAAGCTC
>JAQGOI010000353.1 GCA_028293685.1 Lysobacteraceae bacterium
CCGGCGCAACCAGGCGGCGACTTCGTGCGCGCCGAGCTTTTCGGTGGCCGTGCTCACGACGCCGTGTCCGTGCCGTGGTCGTGCATGCGGAACGATGTCATTGCAGAAATTCTCCTTCGAAGACGAAAGTGGCCGGCCCGGACAGTGTGACCTGCGCCTCGTCAGCTGGCCACGCGACCTGCAGTTCGCCACCGGGCAAGCGCACCGACACCGTGCGTTCGACGCGACCGCGCCGTATCAGGATGGCGACGGCGGCGCAGGCGCCACTGCCGCACGCCAGCGTCTCGCCGGCGCCGCGCTCGAACACGCGCAGTGCGATCGCGTCGCGTGCGAGGACCTGCGCAAAACCGACGTTGACCGAATCGGCGAACGCCCGATGCGCCTGCAGTGCCACGCCGATCGCGGCGACCGGCGCGTCGGCAATCGCATCGACTTCGATCAGCGCATGCGGGTTGCCCATCGACACCGCACCGATGGCGAACGGCGTGCCGTCGACATCCAGCAGGTATGGATCCTGTTCGCGTTCGAATCCCTGCAACCCGATCGCCTGCGGTGCGAACTGCGGCACGCCCATGGCAACGTGGTAATGCATTGCGCCGACACGCGTGACTGCGTGCGTGCCCGCCGGACTGTCGAGCGCGAACTGCGCATCGTCGAAACCGCCCTCGCGCGCCAGCCACGCCGCGATGCAGCGGGCGCCGTTGCCGCACTGCTGCGCGGCGCTGCCATCGGCATTCCAGATGCGATAGCTGGCGACCGCGTGCGCGCTGCGCGGTGGCTCGATCGTCAGGATCTGGTCGCAACCCACGCCGGTATGGCGGTCGGCAAGCGCGCGACTGAGCTGCGGCGACGGCGGCTGCAGCCCGTTGCGCAGGTCCAGCACCACGAAATCATTGCCGGCGCCGTGCATCTTGCTCAGGCGCAGGGCGCGCGACGCCGGCATCGGTCAGCCGTGGCCGCCGGAGTCCGGCGGCGGCGTCGGCGGCACCGCGCCACCGGGATCGGCATCGGGGGGCGTCGAGGTGTCGACGGGCGGCACGGTGGTCGGATCCGTCGACGGCGGCGAAGTGGGTGCCGGCACGTCGGTCGCGGGCGGCGACGGATGGACCAGCGGACCCTTGTTGCCGCAGCCGGCAAGGCTGACCAGCAACGCGGCGGCGACAAGATGGCGGACGGTCGGAGTCATTGGACGAGTATAGCCGCGCTCAATGCGTCGGCGCCGCATCCGCGACACCGAGCTGGTCGAGCAGGAAGGCATACATTTCGGCCAGTTCCCGATAGCGGCGGAAGCGCCCGGACTTGCCACCGTGCCCGGCATCCATGTTCGTGCGCAGCAGCACCGGATGCGAGGAGGTGTCGACGTCGCGCAGGCGCGCGATGTACTTCGCCGGCTCCCAGTACTGCACCTGCGAATCCCACAGTCCGGTGCCGATGAACATCGCCGGATAGGCCTGCGCCTTGAGATTGTCGTAGGGCGAATACGACAGCATGTAGTCGTAGGCCTCGCGGTATTCCGGGTTGCCCCACTCGTCGTATTCGTTGGTGGTCAGCGGAATGCTGGCGTCGAGCATCGTGGTGACGACATCGACGAACGGCACCTGCGACAAAATCACTCGGTACCTGTCCGGCGCCATGTTGGCGATGGCGCCCATCAGCAGGCCGCCGGCGCTGCCGCCGTAGGCGGCGACGCGATCCTTCGACGCCACGCCCTGCTGCACCAGGAAGTCGGTGACGTCGATGAAGTCGGTGAACGTGTTCTTCTTGCGCATCAGCTTGCCGTCGTCGTACCAGGCACGACCCATTTCCTCGCCGCCGCGGATGTGCGCGATCGCATAGACCATGCCGCGGTCGAGCAGGCTGACCACCGGCAGGTTGAAAGCGGGATCGGTCGAGTGTCCGTAGCTGCCATAGGCGTACTGCAGCATCGCGGCACTGCCATTCTTCCTGAAGCCCCTGGCGTACACGATCGACACCGGGATGCGGGTGCCATCGCGCGCCGTCGCCCACAGGCGCTCGGTGACGTAACGTTCCGGGTCGTAGCCGATCACCGGCTGGCGCTTGAGCAGGCGACGTTCGCCGCTGCGCGTGTTGATTTCGTATGTGGTCGCCGGCGTCGTCAGCGATGTATAGCTGTAACGCAGCCAGTCGGTGTCCGGTTCGGCATTGGTGTCCAGTCCCATCGCGTAGGCCGGCTCATCGGCCTTGACGTAATCGCCATCGGCCGGATCGGCACCGGCATGCAGCAGGCGCAGCCGCTCCAGGCCACCGGACCGCTCGGCGATCGCGGTAAAGCCGTCGAACAGTTCGTAGCCTTCGATGTAGACATCGTCACGATGCGCGACCCATTCGCGCCATTGCGCGCGTGACGTCGCATCCGACGGCGCCGTCACCAGCTTGAAGTTCCTCGCGCGGTGGCCGTCGGCGTCCGGCGCGTTGGTGCGGATCACCCATTGGTCGCCCAGATGATCGGCTTGGTACTCGACGTCGCGCTCACGCGGCGCCAGCACCGTGAAGCTGGCGGGATCGCTGGCCGGCGCGCAACGCACCTCGCTGGACACGGTGCTTTCCACGCTGATGCAGATGTACTTGTCGTCGCGGCTGCGCTCGATGCCCATGTAGAAGCTGTCGTCGTGCTCGGCATAGACCAGCGCGTCGCTGCCTGCCGGCGTACCGAGGCGATGACGTTTCACGCGTACGGTCAGCAGCGTTTCGGGATCGTTCTCGACGTAGAACAGCGTGCGGTTGTCATCGGCCCAGACCACATTGGGCGACACGCCGGTGACGACGTCCGGATAGTCCTTGCCGGTGGTCAGGTCGCGGAAGCGGATCGTATACTGGCGACGGCCGACGTCGTCATCGACCCACGCCAGCTGCGTGTTGTCCTGGCTGACCGCGAAGTCGCCGACGCTGAAATAGTCCTTGCCGCGCGCCATGGCATTGACGTCGAGCAGCACCTCCTCCGGCGCGTCCATGCCGCCCTTGCGGCGCGCGTGGATCGGATAGTCCTGGCCGGTTTCGAAGCGGGTGTAGTACCAGTAGCCGCGCTCGCGATACGGCACCGTGCTGTCGTCCTGCTTGATGCGTCCGACGATCTCGTCGTACAGCGTGCCCTGCAGTGGCTTGAGTGGCGCCATGACGGCATCGGTGTAGGCATTCTCGGCGCCGAGGTAGGCGAGCATCTGCGGTTGCTTGCGGGTGTCGTCGCGCAGCCAGTAGTACTCGTCGCTGCGACTGGCCCCGAACGGCGCGGTGACTACGTGCGCTTTCTTCTCGACATCCGGAGGGACGGGGCGATCGGCGGCGTTGGCAATCAGGGTCATCAGCAATAGACCGGCAGGCAGGAGGGATTTCACGGGTCGGTCCGCGAAGGTGGAAATGCAGCTTAGCGGGTCAGCAAGTCAGCGCAAGGTTGCGCGCTGCGGACATCGGCTTTCGCGGGAAGACGACTGGTACGCCGCCACCGCGAAAACGACAGCTGGATTCAACGCGCGGGAAACAGCCGCTCCGCGCGCTGGAACAAGATCCAGCTGGTCGCGATCATCTTGTCGCCGCGTTGCGGCCGGTTGCCGCGATGGGTGTGGGTGAACGCCGTCGGCGCGATCAGCAAGCTGCCGGTGCGTGGCACGACCTTGCGCTGCTGGAACAGGAATTCGGTTTCGCCTTCGTCGAAATCGTCGTTGAGATACAGCGTCCACAACAGGTGGCGGTGCAGGGTTTCGCAGCCCGCATCGCGCGGGTACAGCTCGCAATGCCAGTACGGATAGCCGCCCTCGCCGGCGCTGTACCACTGCAGATTGATGGCGCCTGGGCGAAAGCAGGTCTGCAGCAACGGCGACAGCGCCGCGTCGTCCATCGTCCTGAGTGCATCGGCGGACAGGGGCTGCGAAGCGCCCGTGGCATCGGGTTGGCGCAGCATCAACGGCGCGATCATCGCGTGCGGGTAGCTGCGCACGTAGGCGAGCAGGCCGTCGAACACGGCCTGGTTGAGTTGCGTTTCGACATCGGCCCAGTCGGGCCGGCCCTGCAGCGACAGATCGCGACTGCGCTTGAGTTCCGGCGCGACACCGCCGCCGACGCGGCCGGGTTGCAGCGCATCGCTTGCGCGCAGGCGCTCGACGATCATCGCGCATGCGGAGCGGTCGAGCGCATCGTCGTAGAGAGCGATGAAATCGGCGCCGTGGACCTCGCTCATGCGTCGTTGAACCGCGATGCGCGCGCCATATCGTGTTCATGGTGATAGCGGCTGGCCATGGCGACTTCGGCCCTGGAGCCCAGGAACACCGGCACGCGTTGATGCAAATGGGTCGGCGTGATGTCCATGATCCGTTCGCGGCCGTTGGTGGACGCGCCGCCGGCCTGTTCGATGAGCAGCGACATCGGATTGGCTTCGTACATCAACCGCAGCTTGCCGGCCTTGCACGGATCCGTGCCCGTCCCGAGCCGGCTGTCCCAGGGATAGATGAAGATGCCGCCGCGGGTCAGGATGCGATGCACGTCGGCCACCATCGATGCGATCCAGCGTGTGTTGAAATCATTGCCGCGCACGCCTTCGCTGCCGGCGAGCAGATCGCCTACGTACGCCTGCATCGGCGCCTCCCAATGCCGCTGGTTGGACATGTTGACGGCGAATTCGCGTGTCTCGTCCGGCACGCGCATGTCGCGCTGGGTCAGCACGAACGAGCCCTGCTCGCGATCCAGCGTGAACGCATGCGTGCCGTGGCCGATCGTCAGCACCAGCATCGTGCTCGGTCCGTAGATGCAATAGCCGGCGGCGACCTGCGCCGTGCCCGGCTGCAGGAAGGACTGGGTGTCGACATCCTGCGCGTCGCCCGGACATACCAGCACCGAGAAGATCGTGCCGACGGAGACGTTGACGTCGATGTTGCTGCTGCCGTCGAGCGGATCGAACAGCAGCAGGTAGTTGCCGCGCGGATAGGCGTCCGGGATCAAAAACGGTTCGTCCATCTCCTCCGACGCGCATGCCGCCAGGTGACCGCCCCAGGCGTTGGCTTCGAGCAGCACGTCGTTGGCGATGACATCGAGCTTTTTCTGAGCCTCGCCCTGGACGTTGATCGATGCCCCGTTGCCGGTACCCGCATCGCCGAGCACGCCGCCGAGCGCGCCCTTGCCGACCGCGACCGCAATCGTCTTGCACGCGCGCGCGACCACTTCGATGAGCAGGCGCAGGTCAGGGTTGATGCGGCCTTCGCGCTTTTCCTCGATCAGGAAGCGGGTCAGCGATCGCGCGGTGGACGCTTGCGACATGGCGGGCTCTTCGATTGCGGGGCGCCATTGTCGCTCTGGCGAAGGCTCCGCTGAAGCCGGCGTCGCAAACCGCGCAACGTCGCCGAACGGGTGGCCCGTTGGAACTGGCCGGACGGCGTCAAGGGCACCGTCAGAATGCCGGGCCTTGCGCAGCGGCCGGCCATGCCTGGTCAATCGCGGCAGCCTTGAGGTGCCGTGCCGGCATACCG
>JAQGOI010000018.1 GCA_028293685.1 Lysobacteraceae bacterium
AGCACGGGCACGGCGGCGAGGGACTGCATGCGGAAAGGATCGGGGTTCGCGCTCATTTGGGCGGGGCCATCATGTCGTTGGTGGGGATCTGGCTGCCGAACAGGGTCTGCAGGCTGACCTGCTGCTCACGCAGCGCCTGCTCGAGCGCGAGTGCTTCCATGCGCTTGGCGAGCAGGGCGTCGCGCTGCGTCACGTAAGCGACCACGTCGATGTTTCCCGCCTGGAAGGCGGATTGCGAGTGTGCGGCCAGGCGTTCAAGTTCGGCCACGCTCCCGCGCACATCCGCCAGCTGTCGCTCGGCCAGTGCGCGATCGTCAAGGATGGCATCGATGTCGGCGACTGCCGCGGACAGTCGCCCGTGGTAATCATCGTAGAGACGCTGGCGCGTCGCTTTCTCGATTGCGATATTGCCCCTGTTGCCGTTGAAGATCGGCAGCGACAGTGACAGGTTGAAGCCCGTCGAGTAGATACCGCTGGTATCGCGGGCGCGATTGAAGCCCAGCGACAGAGCCGGGAATTGCGCCAGCACCGCTGCGCGATATTTTTCTTCCTGGCTGCGATACCCCGATTCCAGCGCGCGAAGGTCGGGTCGGATGCGGCCGATCCGTGGTGCGAGCGCGCGCATCCGTTCGGCATCGATCTGAGGCAGCACGTCGTCGCCGACCAGCCGGGGATGCGCGCTCGCCGCCAGGCCAAGCAGCGTATTGAGATCGTGCCGCGTCTGGTTGAGCTTGCGTTCCTGGTCGGCGACTTTCTGTTGCACGTCGCTCAATGCCGCGTAGTCCGTGGCGACGCTGTCGACGGTGACGTTGCCGGCGTCCATGGCGCGCCGCAGTCGCGCCTGGCGATCCGCGAACAGTGTCCGCTCATCATCCAGCAACTGCAGGTTGCGCGCGCCTTCAACGCTGCGAACGAACAGCAGTCGCGCCTGGGCAACGGTCTGCCACTCCTTCCACAGCAACTCCAGTTCACTCTGGCTCTGTGCCGCTGCTGCGGACGCCTTCTCCGCCGAATGGCGCAGCAACGCGTTGATGTCATAGCTGATGCCAAGACCAAACGCATTGACGTTGCTGCCCTCGACATTCCCGGTGGGATGATCGGCACTGATGCTGATCTGGGGATCGGGCAGCAGTCCGGCCGAGAATGCCTGCGCGCGCGCAATCCCGGCGTCATCGCGGGCAACGCGAAGGTCGGGATTGTTGGCGACGGCCAGCATCGCCGTCTCGGTGATGTCCAGGCCATCGGACGGATCGAAGGTATGCGCCCGCAGCGAGGGCAGTGGCATTTGCGCTGGCTCGACATGCATCGATTGCACATCGGCTGGTGTCGACGGTCGCGTATCGAGCGGTTGCGTCCGGTACGACGCACAAGCGGACAGGTACATCAGCAGTACCGAAGTTGCCACGCGCCGCACCTGCGGACGCCGTCGGATCGGTCGCACGTATTCACTCCTGGTATGGGTTGTCCAGCATAGCGATCGTCGGCGACGTCTCGTCTGAAGCTTTGCACACACACGCCTGACGAGCCGCCGGCCCGGTCGTGCGTCGATCCCCGGCGGCAGGGCAAGGCGCGGTCGCGGTCGGTGCAGTCGAACGGGCGTTACTGTCATTCATCGCCCCGTAAATTTCCGTTGCCCCGATCGACCGTTCGGCTCGGCACGTGCCGATTGACCAGGCATTACGTCTCCGCCGGGTGTTGCAGCCTTGAGTGAATGGAACCGGATCCACAAAACGGGACGCCGGTCCCCTGGGACGTTAACGCCTTGTGATCGCTGGCCCAGATTCGGCAGGGGCGGGAGCGTTTCATTGGAGCCCGGCCACAGGGGGCATCCAGATGAGCACGAACCTGCATCACCAGCCCGACCGGGTGGAACGTCTCATCCGCAGCCTGCTTGGCTTGGCCCTGGTGGCCGGTGTTGCCTGGGCCCTGGTGCACGGCGGCTCGACACCCGACGCCGGCCTTGGCGCCCTTCTGCGCTGATCGCACCTGCCTCCCACCGCAGGCCTGCGGGTCCACACCGCGCCCGCGCTGCTTTGAAACCCCGCATGCGCAGTGGTCCAATGCGCCCTGGCGTTTCATTGCGGAGCGGGCATGACGTTGCTGATGGACAGGGTTTCGCCGGCGAGCGTCGTGCGCCAGGCGCCATTCCCGTTGCTGGTGGCCGAACGTGTCCTGGATCCTGCCGCCGAACAACCCTTGGCTGGCGACTTTCCGCGCTATCGCGGCGCCGGGTTTTTCCCGCATGCCGACAGCGATTGCGGGCCGGCGATCAATGCGCTGGTGCGTGAACTCACCGCGCCGGTGTTCGCCGATCAGGTCGGCGACCTGCTGGGTATCGAGCGGCTCTCGCAGTATCCGGTGCTGGTAACCATCTGCCGCGCGCTCAACCTGCGCCACGGCACCATCCACACCGACAGCCAGTCGAAGGTCGCCAGTGCGCTGGTCTATCTCAATCCGGACTGGGCGCCGTCGCACGCGGGTTGCCTGCGCTTTCTTTCCAGCGGCAACGATATCGAGGCGCTGGTCGCCCCGGAAATCAAACCCGTGTTCGGCACGCTCACCGCGTTCCGCCGTACCGACAATTCCTTCCATGGCCATGTGCCCTATGAAGGCGAGCGTCGGGTGATCCAGATCGCGTGGGTTGTCGACGCCGCCGCCGTCGAGCGCAAGACGCGACGCGGACGCTTTTCGCGCGCCGTCAAATGGGTTGCCGGGCGCGTGGACGGCTGGTTCGGGCGCGGGCGCGGACACGACGCCGCGCACCTGGACTGAAGGCCGACGCCTGGTGTCAGGCGGCGGACGCTACCGCGATTTCCACGTCGCCGGTGTTGACGCATTGGCCAGCACGGATCTTGCAGGTCTTGCGCAACTCGACATGGCCGTCGACCTTCACCGCTCCGCTGGCGACCAGCGCCTTGCCTGCGCCGCCGCTGTCGCACAGGCCGGCGAGCTTCAACAGCTGGTTGAGCTCGACATGATCGCGCTCCAGATCGAAACGGATGTGCTGCATGGTTGTCAGCTGCCTTTGTAGAGCGAAGGGAACAACTGCTTGAGGTGCACCACCTTGGGCGCATCATTGAAGACGATGTAGGGCTCGTCGGGATGCTGGCTCAGGTAGTGCTGGTGGTAAGCCTCGGCGGGATAGAACGCCTTCAGCGGTTCGACGCGCGTCACGATGGGATCGGGGAATGCCTTGGCCGCGGACAGTTGCGCGATGTAAGCGTTGGCGACGTTCCGTTGATCGGCGTTCGTCGTGAAAATCTCCGACCGGTATTGCGTGCCGACATCGGGCGACTGGCGGTTGAGCTGCGTCGGGTCATGCGCCACGGAAAAATAGATCTTCAGCAGCTGGCCGTAGCTCACCCTGGACGGGTCATAGACGACCTTGACGGACTCGGCATGCCCGGTCGTCCCGGTGCTGACGGATTCGTATTCGGCCGTGCTGGCGTTGCCGCCGCTGTAGCCGGAAATCGCCTGCTTCACGCCCCGGACATGATCGAAGACGGCTTCGACGCCCCAGAAGCAACCACCGGCGAACACGGCGGTCTGCTCGCCCTTTGTTGCCGCAGCGGGGATGTCGAGTTTGGGGTCCGGAAGGGCCACCGGCTTGCTGCGCGCGAGACCGGCGCTGCAGGCGATCAGACCCGCCAGCAACGTCATGCCCAGGAACGATCTGGCTGGAAGCGAAGTGGTACGCATGGAAGACTCCAGAGTGGGCGATTGGATCAGGCCTTTGCGAACCTGAGCGCGGCGGAATTCATGCAGTAACGCAGCCCGGTGGGCTTGGGGCCGTCATCGAAGACGTGGCCCAGGTGCGCATCGCAGCGCGCGCAGGAGACGGCTGTGCGGCTCATGCCGAACGTACGGTCGGTGATCTCGGCGACGTTCTGCCGGGCGATCGGCCTCCAGAAACTCGGCCAGCCCGTGCCCGATTCGAACTTCGTCGACGAACTGTATAGCGCCGTGTCGCAGCAGATGCAGCGAAAGACGCCCTTGTCGTGCACGTTGAGCAACGACCCGGTGAACGGGCGTTCGGTATCGGCGTGGCGGGTGACCTCGTAAGCCAGTGGCGTGAGCTGCCTGCGCCACTCGGCTTCCGTTTTGACAATCTTGTCGACCTGCGCCGTGCGCAGCTGTTTTCCGTCGTTGGCGAACTCCACCAGCGTCACCTTGCCGGGTGCCTGCGCGGCCGGCGCCGCTGCCTCGCTCTGGCGGGCACAGCCCAGGGCCAGCGCGGTCAGTGCCAGAGTGGATGAAGCCAGAAAACCCCGGCGGGAAGGGTCGGTTGGCGCGCGGCGAGAGGAAGTATCCATGGCAAACCATACGTTCTGGAGGCGGGCACGGATGCACCGGGGTGAATCGCGATGCAGCTGGCGATGGTCTGACCGGAGATGGGTGCGAAGGTTCGCTGGAACAACCCTTCAGCGCGCATTGACGCTGTACCGCCCCGGCCCGGTCAGGGCCAGCGCGAGGGCCGTGGCCAGGAACATGCCCTGCAGTTCGAGCGCCCAGCCGCCCTGATCGTTGAGCTGCGCAAGCTGGTCCATGTGGACGAGGGCAAAGGCGAACAGCATGTTGATTGCGATCAGCACCGCGCCGATCCGCGCGTAGAAGCCCGCCAGCAGCAGCAACGGCCCCAGCACCTCGCCGATGAACGCGCCGTACGCCAGGTACGCCGGCCAGCCGTGGGAGGTCACCATGCCGACGATCGGGCCAACACCGTTCCTGAGCTTGGCGATGCCATGCAGCAGCACCAGTACGCCCAGTGCGATGCGCAACAGCAGTTTTCCGATGTCCGATGCGTTGTTCTGGTTCATCTGCTCGT
>JAQGOI010000032.1 GCA_028293685.1 Lysobacteraceae bacterium
GGCGCCACCGCGGCCCGTCTGGCGCGTGTGCGTTATCCGGCCGGTGCCACCGACCTGTTCGAAGTACTCGACGCCGAGCGCACACAACTGCAGGCCCAGGATGCATTCGCCGATGCGCGCACGCGCAGCGTCGCCAGCGCCGTCGGACTCTACAAGGCGATGGCGGGTGGCTGGCCGTTGCGCACGCCGCAACGCGAGCCCATCGCCGACGCGCGACCCCGGTAGTCGCGAATCAGCGCGGGCTGGCGTCCTGCAGCCGAGGTTTCCCCGGCCTGCCCTCGCCGGCCCTCTTGACAGGAGAGCATTTCCTATTAATTCTATAGGGAATGCTGACCAACAAAGCCAAGTACGGCCTGCGCGCGATGTGCACGCTCGCGAGCAGCGAGCAGGAATGGCTGCAGGCGCGAGCCGTGGCCGCGCGCGCCCGGGTGCCGGAGAAATTCCTCGAAGCCATCCTTCTGGACCTGCGCCGGGCCGGATTTGTCGTCAGCCGCCGCGGACATCAGGGCGGGCACGCCCTGGCCAAGCCCGCGGAGGAGATCATGGTCGGCGACCTGATCCGCGCCGTCGACGGCCCCCTGGCCCCGGTACGGTGCGCGAGCATGACCGCATATGAACCCTGCGCCGACTGCGAGCACCCCGACAACTGCGCGGTGCGCGAGCTGATGCGCGAGACGCGCGCGGCCTTGAGCGGCGTTCTGGACCATTGCAGCCTCAAGACACTGACCCACCGTTCCAGCGATGAACCCTGGTTGCAATCCCGGGCTGGAGGAAGCCGATGAACAATCCCGAGCGAACACGATCCGAGCGGCCGGCAACGGTATCCGAGCCGTGCTCCGCAGCGGCCGAGCACGAGCAAGCCGTCCTGAAAGCCATCCGCGAAACAGCTTTCGGCACGATCGAAGTGACGGTGCATCAGTCCCGGATCGTGCAGATCACCCGCAGCGAGAAATTGCGCTTGTAGTTTTTCACATGCATCGAACAATCGATTGCCCAGCCTGAAGCGCATAACCAAGCGCACCCCGTGCCGACCGGACCACCGGAGGTACTTCCCACTGACAAGGTGAAGTCATGCCTCCGAACTACCGAAACCGATTGCGACTCCCTGTTTTGTTTGCCCTTGCCCTGTGCGATCCGGCAATGGCCGCCGAGCACGTTTCTGTTGAAGATCTTGCACGCCGGCTCCAGGTCCTCGAGCAGCGCCTGGCCATTACGTCGGCCACCAACCAGGGTCAAACGGATCTGGCCGAACTTGACCAGCGTCTGAAAGTGCTCGAGCGCAAGCTCGAACTGCAAGGCGAAGAAGCAGCGACAAAGGCGGCAACGCAGCCGACCGTCAGTTTGAGCGCCTCCAAGGGACTCTCGATCAAGTCGCCAGATGCAGACGGCATCGAAGTGAAGTTCAAGGGGTTGGTGCAGGCCGACGGGCGCGTGTTTTTCGGCGATTCCCAGAATCCGCAGAACGACACCTTCCTGCTCCGGCGAGTCGAGCCCACGCTCGAGGGCACATGGGGACCCCTCGTGGGCTTCCGCATACAGGCGCAGTTGGCTGGCGACACGGCGACGCTGAACGATGCCTACGTTGAATTGAAATTCGATCCGCGCGCGACCGTGCGTGCAGGAAAATTCAAGGTGCCGTTTGGGTTGGAACAACTGGAGCCCAGTGGCAGCCTGCCCGCCGTCGAGCGCGGACTGCCATCCGAGCTGACGCCCGGGCGCGATTACGGCGTGCAGCTGCAAGGCGCGTTCCTTCGCGACACGCTGAATTACGCCATCGAAGCGGCGAACGGCGTTCCCGACGGTCGCGATGGTCCAGCAGGCAATCCGGACAACAGCCTCGAATATGCAGCACGTGTGTTCTGGGAGCCGTTCAAGAACGATGCCACGGCGCTGTCAGGGCTAGGCTTCGGCTTTGCAGCCAGCGTCGGCGACAAGTCCGGTAATGGCGACAACGTGCTGCCGCGTTACCGTACGCCTGGCCAGGTCAAGTTCTTCAACTACCGTGCCGACGCCCTGACGGGAGGCAGTGATGTCTTCGCTGACGGTCAGCATCGTCGCTGGTCGCCCCAGGGCTATTTCTATCATGGTCGTCTGGGATTGCTCGCAGAGTACGTCGCGTCCGAACAGGAACTGCGGCTCGCAGGCGGTGCGAACGACGGTGTCCGGCGGCGCATCAGGAACGACGCCTACGGCGCGACAGCGAGTTTTGTCGTGACCGGAGAAGACGCCAGCTACAGGGGCGTGGCGCAACCCAACCATCCATTCACGGTGGGCTCGCCCGGCTGGGGTGCTCTGGAACTCGTCGCCCGCTACGGCAAGTTGAGTATCGACCCCAATGCATTTCCCCTGTTCGCCAATCCGGGCAAGTCGGCACAGACAGCCACCAGCTGGGTCGTTGGCGTCAACTGGTACCTCACGCGAAATCTCAAGCTCGTGGCCAATTACTCGGACACGCTGTTCAACGGTGGCGCCGCAAACGGCCTGGATCGTGAAGACGAGAAAGCCTTCTTTACGCGTGCCCAGTTCTCATTCTGAAAGGGAGTCCCCACATGAAGACGATTTTTCCCGCGGTCCTTTTCCTGGCATTTGCAATGTTGGCTCCGCCACGCGCAAACGCCGTCGAGTTGTTGAACGTGTCCTACGATCCGACCCGCGAGCTGTATCAGGATGTGAATCAGCAATTCGCAGCCAAGTGGAAGCACGACACCGGCGAAACGGTGACGATCCGCAATTCGCACGGTGGATCGGGCAAGCAGGCGCGCTCGGTCATCGACGGCCTTGAAGCCGATGTCGTCACCCTGGCACTGGCCGCCGACATCGACGCGATCGCGGACAAGGGAAAGCTGCTGCCGTCCAATTGGCAGTCACGCCTGCCGAACAACAGTGCTCCTTACACGTCGACGATTGTCCTGCTGGTTCGAAAGGGCAATCCAAAGGGCATCAAGGACTGGGGCGATCTGGTGAAGCCCGGCGTCGCAGTCATTACTCCAAACCCCAAAACATCGGGCGGCGCGCGTTGGAACTACCTGGCGGCCTGGACCTGGGCATCGCAGCAGTACAAGGATGGCGGCAAGGTCGTGGACTACATGCACCGCCTGTTCAAGAACGTACCCGTCCTGGACACTGGCGCGCGGGGTGCAACAACGACCTTCGTCGAACGCGGCATCGGTGACGTCCTCATTGCGTGGGAGAACGAAGCGTTGCTGACACTCAACGATCCCGAAACAAGAGGCCAGTACGAACTGGTCGTGCCAAGCGTCAGCATCCGGGCCGAACCACCGGTCGCCTGGGTCGACAAGAACGTGGCCAGGCACGGCACCCGAAAAGTCGCAGAGGCGTATCTGCGCTTTTTGTACACACCCCAGGGCCAGCAGATTGCTGCCAGGCACTACTTCCGCCCGGCCAATCCATCAGTGGTACCAGCTGCGGAAATGGCACGCTTCGCAAGCGTCAAACAGGTCACGATCGACAGCGCCTTCGGCGGCTGGAAAAAAGCCCAGGCCGATCATTTTTCCGACGGCGGATTCTTCGACAAGCTCTATCAGCCGGGCCGATGAGCTGGGTGCGTCCGCCGCAACGCGGCGGACGCATGGCATCGCGGGCGATTGAGGACTGCTAGGCGTCCGCTGACCGAACGAGGCCAAGTTGCAGTGCCAGCGCAGCGGCTTTGCTTCTCGAGTTCACCCTGAGCTTCGTCAGGACATTCTTGACGTGGGATTTGATGGTTTCCTCTACGACGCCCATCTCTCTGGCGATCTGCGAGTTGCTGTGGCCGCGCACGATCCACTTCAGCACCTCGAGCTCACGCGCCGTCAGGTCCGGGTGTGACGCAATGGCATCGGCACTTCGCCCCACGGCAGCCGACAGGTAGCGTCCACCACCCGAGACCGTGCGGATGGCCGTAAGCAACTCCTCGGATGGCGCATTCTTGAACAGGTATGCATTGGCGCCGGCATGCAGGGCCCGTGAGATTTCGCTGCCGCCGGCATTCGCCGTCAACACGATGAATCGCGCCGTCTGCGACTTCGCACGCAGGATCGAGATCAGTTCGATGCCGCCAATGTCCGGCAGACCCAGGTCCACCAGCGTGACATCGGGATCGAGCGAATCGAACAGCGCGATCGCTTCCGCGGCATTGGCCGCTTGCCCGACGACGTCGAGATCCTGCTGATGGTCGATGATCGCGCAGATGCCATCGCGGACGATGGGATGGTCGTCGACAACCAGGACATTGATGTTCGGTTGTGCCTTCATCCGTCGATCCTGGCCATGCCTTGACCCAGCAGGCGACGCCACAGGCTGGCTATTCTGCCGAGGCGCGGGATGTAAAGCGAAACTCTCGTCCCGCGCCCGATTTCGCTGGTGACCTCCAGCTTGGCGCCCAGGCGTTGCGCACGATGATGCATGTTCCGCAATCCGTACCCGCGCGCGGTTGCCGGCGCCACTGGCGTCGGCGTGAATCCGACGCCGTCGTCGAGCACGCCCAGGTGCAGGCCGTCGGGCATGTAGGCCAACTCGATCGAAATCCTGTGCGCGTGTCCGTGCTGGATCGCGTTGGAGAGCGCCTCCTGCGCGACGAGCACGACATGATGGTTGGCTTCCGGCCGCATGACCCAGGCGCTCCCGGACGAGGTGACAAACAATTCATCGACGCGACCGCTAGCCAGCTGCCGCGTCATCGATGCGAGCGATTCCACGAGGTCGTTATGGTCCAGGACGGGTGGGCTCAGGTTCCATACGGAATACCGCGCGTCATCAAGGCTGCTCTTGGCCAGGTCGCGCGCCGTGGTGACGCGCGTCGTAGCGATCCCCGGCGGCATGGTGAACAGAGCGGCTTCCGTCTGGAAGATGATGCCGCTCAGCCCCTGAGCCAGGCTGTCGTGGATGTCGCCGGCAATGCGCTGGCGCTCTTCGAGAACGGCTGCCCTGGCGTGCAGCCAGTTGACGCGCAATCGGTATGCGCCCCACAGCACGAACAAACCTGTCAGCGCACACAGCAATTGGAACCACAGGGTCTGGTAGAACCGCGGCATCAGGTCGAAATCGAGCGTGGCTTCCTGGCCATTCCATGCACCGGTCTGCGATCGCGCATTGACCCGAAAGGTGTAATGCCCGGGCGACAGGTTCGTGTATTGCGCCAGCCGTTGCGCCCTCCCGACAATCCACTGCGGGTCGAAACCCTCCAGCCGATAGCGGAACTGCGTGCGTTGCGGATCCGAAAGGCTCGGCGCCGTATAGCGGATCTCGAACCGGCGCGTCCCCGGTGCGAACCGCAGCGGCGCCAACAGGTTGACCGGCAGCTGATCGGCAGCCATGTCCTCGATGCGCGCGGGCGGCGCCCGCTGATCGAGCAGAAGTTTCGACGGATCCACTACCGCGACACCCCGGCCCGTCACGAACCACAATCGTCCGTCGTGCGCACGCCACGCACCGGGTTGCGTGCCGCCATTGGTCTCGCTGCTCTTCATGCCGTCGGCTTTGCCGAAACTGACGGCCTGCACGGATGGACTTTTGCCAGCGGCGACGGCATCGAGGTCACTACGGCTGATCCGTGAAATGCCGTTGATCGAGCCGAGCCACAGGTTCCTGTCAGCGTCCTCGACGATGGAGTTGACGCCGTCGTCCAGAAGACCCTGATGCGTCGTGTATTGGGTGAAGCGCCCGTTCTGCAGCCGAAACAAACCGCGGTCCATCGTGCCGATCCAGAGGGTGTTGTCGGCGTTGAAATACAGCGACACCACGAATGCATTGGCCAGCCCCTTCACCCCCGGATAATGGCTGATACGCCCATCTGCAATGCTGTTGAGCCCGTTCTCGGTACCGACCCAGATCGTGCCGCCCGCAC
Organism: Lysobacteraceae bacterium; assembly: GCA_028293685.1. GTDB lineage: Bacteria > Pseudomonadota > Gammaproteobacteria > Xanthomonadales > Xanthomonadaceae > Cognatiluteimonas. Next base: position 5,846 of record JAQGOI010000032.1, read on the forward strand.
CCTCTGCCAACGCATACACGCCATTTGCCAGCAAGCCATCGGCCGTCGTATACGCGCTGACGGGCTTGCTCCCGTAACGGATCAGTCCAGCGCCCCTGGTCGCCATCCAGATCTGGTGGCCACGGTCCTCGATGATTGCGCTCATCATGTAAGGGGGAATGCCATCCGGCGCCGAAAGCATCGGCACCAGCTGTGCATTGGCCATCCGTATCACACCCTTGGCTGACGTACCCACCAGGAGATTCGAGTGGTCGTCTTCCAGCAACGACCACGCGTCCGCCAGCTTGTCCGTCGCGGTGAACGTGTCGATCGCACTCCCACGTAATCGATTGAGGCCCGTCGAGGTACTGACCCAGATATCCCCGCTCGTGTCCTGGATCACGGCATACGCTGGATCGGACGAAAGCCCTTCCTCTTTGGCATAGGTCGTGAAACTGCCATCGCGGAAACGTTGCATTCCGCCGCCGTTGGTTCCCCCCCAAAGGTTGCCTTCTCGATCCTCATACAGGCAGGTCATCGCGTCGTTGCTTAGACCGTTGATGGTCGAGAAGCGGTCAACATGCTGGCCAACGACGCGTAGCAGGCCTTCCGTGCCACTGGCGATCCACATGTTGCCATTGTGGTCATGCGTCACAGCGCGGACCGTTGCACCGAGCACTCCGGGCAGATGCAACGGGACGAAGCGACCGTTGATCAGTCGTGCGACGTCCGCATTCTGCGTCTTCACCCAAATGGTGCCGTCGGTGTCGGAATAAAGACCAGTGATGTCGTTGTTCGCCAATCCATCACTGGTGGTGAAAGTCGTGATCCTGCCGTTGACCAGGCGGTTCAGTCCGACCGCCGTCGCAATCCACAAGCCGCCGTTCCTGTCCATGACAACACGCTTGATGGAATCGTGCGCCAACCCATCGGCCGTCGTGTATCTTTTGACCACGACATCATTGACTACGTGCTTGAGGCCGTCTGATCCGCCGACCCAGACACTTCCATCCTTGTCTGCAGCCAGGCTCAGCCCCTCGCGGGCAGAAATTGCGTCCAGATGAGTGAAACGCCCTTCGCGAAAAAATGCGACGCCTTTGCTCAACGTCGCGATCCACAACGTGCCGTGCCGGTCTTCGACCAGATCAGTGATGAAGTCGCTTTGCAGCGCCAGCGTATTGCTGTGATTGAATACAGTGAAACGCACGCCGTCGAAGCGGGCGAGCCCGGCCTGCGTGCCGACCCACAGATATCCGTCCTTTGCTTCGAGGATTCTGGTGACGCCGTTGTGCGGCAGCCCGTCATCCATGTCCCAGGTGG
>JAQGOI010000036.1 GCA_028293685.1 Lysobacteraceae bacterium
TGCACGGCTGCCTCCAGCGAAACGCCGATGACCGTGCGGCGCGATTGGGTCGCAAGCCGGGGCCGGGCGTTGCGCGGAACAATCCGCGCACCCGGCGACAAATCGATATCGCACCGCGCGATCATGCTTGCGGCCATTGCCGACGGCGTTTCACGAGTGCAAGGATTTCTCGAGGGCGGTGACACGCTTGCTACCGCCGCGGCATTTGCACGGATGGGCGTGCGCATCGAGACACCCGAACCAGGTGTCCGCGTGGTACATGGCGTCGGTATGCACGGCCTGCGTGCGCCGGGTGGTTCGCTGGATTGCGGCAATGCCGGAACGGCGATGCGCCTGCTGAGCGGATTGCTGGCGGGGCAGGGGTTCGACAGCACACTTACCGGCGATTCCTCGCTGCGCCAGCGACCGATGCAGCGCGTCATCGCGCCATTGCATGCGATGGGTGCGGATATTGCATCCGACGACGGGCTGCCACCCTTGCGTATCCACGGCGGCCAAACGCTCATGGCCATCGACTATGTCCTTCCGGTCGCCAGCGCACAGGTCAAATCCGCAGTGTTGCTTGCTGGTCTCTATGCCGCAGGTGAGACCCGCGTACGCGAACCACATCCGACGCGGGACTACACCGAGCGCATGTTGCGGGCGTTTGGCGCCCACATCGCCTTCGAGCCGGGATATGCAGCGTTGTTCGGCGGACAAGGTCTGAAGGCCACCACTATCGACGTGCCGGCGGATTTCTCGTCGGCAGCGTTCTTCATCGTTGCGGCAACCCTGGTGCCCGGCTCGGAATTGCGGATCGAACGCGTGGGCGTCAATCCCCGACGTACGGGTCTGCTCGCTGTATTGCGCGCCATGGGTGCGGACATCAGCGAAGAGCGTGTCGATGTGCGTGATGGCGAACCGGTCGCCGATCTCGTGGTGCGCTACGCGCCGCTGCACGGGATCGAAGTTCCTGTTGAGCTGGTGCCCGACATGATCGACGAGTTCCCGGCGTTGTTCGTCGCCGCAGCATGTGCCACCGGCAGGACGGTCATCCGTGGCGCCTGCGAACTGCGAGTCAAGGAATCCGATCGCATCGCAGCGATGGCTGCCGGCTTGCGCACGCTCGGTATACAGGTGGATGAAACACCCGATGGCGCGACGGTTCATGGCGGTCGCTTGCTCGCCGGGACCGTCGCCAGCGGCGGCGACCACCGTGTGGCGATGGCCTTCGCGGTCGCCGGCCAATGCGCGACCGGAGAAGTGCGCGTGGACGACGTCGCCAACGTCGCGACTTCGTTCCCTGGCTTCGCAGATCTTGCTGCCAATGCCGGTTTCGACGTGCGACTGGAGTCCCGCCGGAACGAGGGCGGAACCGCATGAGCCGGCGAAAGCGCATTCAGCTACGCATGTGCAGACTGCCCGCCTGCGATCGAGGAGATAAGCCCATGCGTTCGTTTCCACTGGCCGGCCTGGCACTGGCACTGCTCAGCACCAGCGCCCTTGCGGGCGGGCGTGACGATTTGTCGACGTTCACCAAAGGCCTCAAGGGACTCGACGGCCACTTCACCCAGCAGGTCTTCGATGCCAACGGCAAGCCGAAGGAATCGTCCAGCGGACGCGTCGCGTTGTCAGCACCGCGATTGTTCCGCTGGGAATACACCAAGCCCTATGCGCAACTGATCGTTGCCGATGGCAAGCGCGTCTGGGTCTACGACCCCGACCTGCGTCAGGTGACTCGTCGGGCACAGGGCAGCGAGGAGCAGAACAGCCCGCTCGCCGCACTCATCGACCCGTCCAGACTCGACCGCGACTACCTGATCAAGGACGCTGGAACGAGCGACGGGCTCGACTGGCTTGTGCTGACCCCCAGGACGGCTTCGCAAACCGGATTCACTTCAGCGCGGCTGGCGTTTGATTCGCATGGTCTTGCACGAATGCAGGTGATCGATTCCCTGGGTCAGAAGACCACGATCGCCTTCCAGGACTGGAAGCGCAATCCGGCGTTTTCGACAGACACCTTCCGCTTCGTACCTGCCAAAGGCGTGGACGTCGTCGGCGAGGGCTGATCTGCTTTGGCCGCGGCTGCTCTCAGTAGCGGAGCATTCAGCCCCGTGCTGTCGCGATCACGGCGTTTCCACTGCCCGATGGCCAATGTGAAAACCACACAGGCGACTGTTGCCAGGTGATGGAGACCACATGGTCCGTTCGATGCTTTGCACCGCCGTGCTGCTTGGTTGCGGCCTTGTCGCGGGGGCTGTCGCGGCTCCTCCGCCGGGGCGCGCCGTGGTGGGCACGGCGCTGGCTGCCACGCCGCAGTCACGCATGGAAGGAAATCAGGCGATCGACGCCGCCACGGCAGCGGCCCTTGTCGGCGCAATCTCCACGGAATTCGGCGAACGCAACGTCCAGGTGAAACTCGACAAGGTCGATCTCGCCCCCGACAGCATCGTGCAGCGCGACGTGAGCGGGGCGGGGCGCCTGCTCATCGGCAATGACCTGGAATGGATACCGTTCCGCTTCAGTGCGCTTTACGACACGGAGCAGGCAAGCGTGGGCTATCCCAAGCTGGTATTGGGTGACGATTCTGCCGGAAGCCCGATTTCCCGTACGTCACCGTTGGCAATAGCGCTTGCCTCCCAGGTCAACCAGCGCTTGCGCGCGGAATTCGGCCAACAGTCGTCGGGGTTTTCGCCCGAATCGATCCGGCTGGTGCCCTTGCACTCGCGTTTCATGGGTGTGGAAGCGATCGGAACCGCCACGTTCGACGGCGAGGGAACGACGGGCGCCGGAGTGCACGCCCTCTACGATCCGCGCAACAACGAATGGCTGCGCGTGACCTACGAACTCGGCGCCACGGCCAACCGGGGGTCCGAGCCAGCAGCCGTCGCGTCCCGCTGAGGTCCCACGCACCGGCGCGATCGACGAATTGCTATCTTGCCCGGGGAATTCCTGCAGCGAGCGAACGTGGCCCGCCGAAGCACCGCGACACCGAGTGATCTCCCGGATCTGCTGACGGCCGATCGCGACGCGCTGCGTCCGCTGGCCGAACGCATGCGACCGCGGACGCTCGACGAGATGGTCGGGCAGCGGCGGCTGCTCGCACCCGGGTCAGCGCTGCGCCGCGCGGTGGAATCCGGGCACGTGCACTCGATGATCCTCTGGGGGCCGCCTGGCTGTGGCAAGACGACGCTCGCGCTGCTGTTGGCGAAGTATTGCGTTGCCGAGTTCCGGGCCATTTCCGCCGTATTGTCGGGCCTGCCGGAAGTGCGTCAGGTGTTGGCGGAGGCAGGGCACCGCTTCGCCGAAGGTCGCCGTACCGTCCTGTTCGTCGATGAAGTGCATCGCTTCAACAAGACCCAGCAGGATGCATTCCTGCCGCATATCGAGCGCGGCACCATCCTGTTCGTGGGTGCCACGACTGAAAATCCGTCGTTCGAGTTGAACTCCGCATTGCTGTCGCGTTGCCGCGTGCATGTGATGGATTCGGTATCGGTCGATGACATCGTGACCGCGCTGCAACAGGCGCTTGCCGACGGAAGCCGTGGCCTTGCCGGTCGTGGTCTGGCCATCGAACCCACTGCCCTGCGCGAGATCGCCGGCGCTGCCGACGGCGACGTGCGCCGCGGCTTGACGCTGCTGGAGATCGCCGCCGAGCTTGCTGAAGGCGAGGGCGGCACCATCAGCGAAGCGACGCTGGCGCAGGTACTGGCCGATCGCACCCGCCGCTTCGACAAGGGCGGTGAATTGTTCTACGACCAGATCTCCGCGCTGCACAAATCAATGCGCAGTTCCAATCCGGACGCCGCACTGTATTGGCTTGCGCGGATGCTGGACGGCGGCGTCGACCCCAACTACCTCGCGCGACGGCTGACGCGAATGGCCGTCGAAGATGTCGGTCTTGCGGATCCAAGAGCGTTGCAAATGGCGATCGATGCGTGGGAGACCTACGATCGTCTCGGGAGCCCGGAAGGGGATCTTGCCTTGGCGCAGCTGGTGATCTACCTGGCGAGCACGGCGAAGTCGAACGCCGCGTATGTTGCCTTCAACGCCGCAAAGGACGACGTCCGCGAATATGGAACCCAGGAGGTTCCGATGCATATCCGCAACGCGCCAACCAAGCTGATGAAGGAGTTGGGTTACGGCAAGGGCTATCAGTACGACCATGACGCCGAAGGCGGCATCGCGCTCGACCAGACTGGATTTCCGGATGCGATGGGTGAGCGTGTGTATTACCGTCCCGTCGAACGTGGACTTGAAACCAAGCTCAAGGAAAAGCTCGACGCATTGCGTGCAGCCCGCAGCAACGCCAGGACTCGAGTTGGCGGCAGTGAGTAATCGGGGCACTGGCCAATGGCTGCTGCCCGATGTGATCATCGCTTGATGAATTTCACAGCCATTCTTGCCGTCGGTGTCGGCGCGGCCATCGGCGCGTGGGCGCGCTGGGGTCTGGGTCTGCTGCTCAACGCCACACTGCCGGAATTGCCGCTGGGCACGCTCACTGCCAACCTGATTGGTGGCTATCTCATCGGCCTTGCACTGGCCTGGTTCGCACTGAGTGAAGGCGTCCCGCCGGAAGCGCGCTTGCTGATCGTCACCGGTTTCCTCGGTGGACTGACGACATTTTCAACATTCTCCGCGGAAGCCGTAGGGCTTCTGTCGCGACAGCAATACGGATGGGCCGTAACGCACATTGGTGCACACCTGTTCGGATCGCTGCTTGCAACGGCGCTCGGGTTTGCGACCTTGCGAATGTTGAAGGGGTAGGGCATGCGCGACTGCGTGTATCTGAAGTTCTTCGTCATCGAGAGCCAGCGCCATGCCGGCCAGCTGCTCTACCAATGGTTGCTGCGTGAAGCATCGTCGCTCGGATTGCCTGGCGGATCCGCCTTTCGGGCTGTGGCGGGTTATGGTCGGCACCAGGTGCTGCATGAAGCGCGTTTCTATGAGTTGGCTGGTGAGTTGCCAATGGAGGTCGTATTCGTGGCCGACAGGCCCGATGCCGACCGCCTGATTGCGCACGTGGCTGCGGCAGGCCTCTCCCTGTTTCACTACATGATGCCGGCCCAATCAGGAACCACTGGCAACGTTTGACATCGACTTGTCAGGGTTCCCGTACAGGACGACGGGGATGCGAGTGCTGTGGATGGTGGCTACCGTGACGCCTCCAGGATGGAGAGATCACAGTGAGACAGGTCGCCCTAGCCATCGCACTGATGCTCGTC
>JAQGOI010000311.1 GCA_028293685.1 Lysobacteraceae bacterium
GCGCTCTTCGGCTCCGGCGTGATCAGGTCGCCCATCACGTTCCACAATGCGGAGAGATTCTCGCCGTCGATCTTGCGGTAGAACGCCTCGCGCTCCGGCGTCTTCTGTACGGCTTCCATGGCCAGCCTCCCGGTTGTTGTTGTTCCGATTTATTGACAGCATACTTACAAATTGGGTAGCGTCAATGCGGCCGGCCACTACGCCAAGAACAAAAATCCGGGAGGTTGCGATGAAGCTGCACGGCTATTTCCGCAGCAGTGCGTCGTATCGGGTCAGGATCGCGCTGAACCTGAAGGGTTTGACCGCGGACCATCTGCCGCACCACCTTCGCAAGGGCGAACAGCGCCACCCCAGCTATCTCGCGATCAATCCGCAGGGGCTGGTTCCGACCCTGCAGGACGACGGCGGGACCATCCTCACCCAATCGCTCGCCATCATCGAATGGCTCGACGAAATCCACCCCGAGCCGCCGCTGCTGCCGCAGGACCCGCTGCGCCGCGCAAAAGTGCGCGCGTTTGCGATGGCGCTCGCCTGCGACACCCATCCGGTGCAGAATCTCAAGGTGCTGGCGCGACTGCGACAACTCGGCCTGCCTGAAGAGCAAGTCACCGACTGGGCTGCATGGGCCAACCGTGAGGGCCTTGCAGCGTGCGAGACACTGATCGCCGGCGAGCCCGGCCCGTTCTGCTTTGGCCCGGCGCCGACTATCGCCGATCTCTGCCTGGTGCCGCAGCTGGCGAATGCGCGGCGCTTTGGCGTTGCACTGGAGGCCTTTCCGCGATTGCTGCAAGCGGAAACCGCGGCAAAGGCGATCGAGGCGTTCGCGGACGCCGCACCGGACCGGCAGCCCGATGCCGAATAAAATCGCGCCTGTTACGATGGATGCCGTCTACACCAAGCCGGGCTACCTGTTTCGCCGGATGCAGCAGATCGCCGTGGCGATTTTTGTCGAAGAGTGCAAGGCATACGATCTGACGCCGGTGCAATATGCGGCGCTGGTCGCGATCCGCACCCATCCCGGCATCGACGCGACGCGGCTCTCCGCGGTGATCGCCTTCGACCGCTCGACGCTCGGAAACGTGATCGAGCGGCTGGAGAGCAAGGCCTGGGTCGAGCGCAAGCCGTCGCGCGAGGACAAGCGCATAAAACTGCTTGTTTTGACCAAAGCCGGAGAAACGCTGTTGCGCACCATCATGCCCTCGGTCGATCGCGCGCAGGCGCGCATGCTGCAGCCGCTCAAACCTAAGGATCGCAAGACGCTGCTGGGGCTGATGACGCAGCTGGTCGATCTCAACAACGAAGCGTCGCGGGTGCCGCTGCGGGCGGAGGACGCGCTCGAACATTTCAGGAAATCCGGCTGATGGCGAAGGCCACGAGCGCACGGCCGGTGCTGATCGCAGGTGGAGGCATCGGCGGCCTCGCCGCTGCGCTTGGCCTCGCGCAGAAGGGAATCCGCGCCATCCTGCTGGAGAAGGCCGCCGCACTCGGCGAAATCGGCGCGGGCATCCAGCTCGGACCCAACGCGTTCCATGCCTTCGACTATCTCGGCGTAGGGGAAGCCGCACGCGGCATGGCAGTTTATGTCGACCAGCTTCGGCTGATGGATGCGCTGACCGCCGAGGAAATCACCCATGTCGACCTGCGCGATGCGTTTCGCATCCGTTTCGGCAATCCCTATGCCGTGGTTCACCGCGGCGACCTGCATGGCGTGCTGCTCAACGCCTGCCGGAACCACGCGCTGATCGAACTGCGCGTCAGCAGCGAGGTCACCGGCTACGATCAGGACGGCTCAACGGTGACGGCCCGCCTCGCCTCCGGCGACAGCATCACCGGATCGCTGCTGATCGGCGCGGATGGCCTGTGGTCGAACATCCGCAAGCAGGTGATAGGCGACGGGCCGCCGCGCGTCTCTGGCCATACCACCTACCGCTCGGTGATTCCGACCGACGAGATGCCGGAAGATCTGCGCTGGAACGCCGCCACGCTGTGGGCCGGTCCGAAATGCCACATCGTGCACTATCCGCTGTCAGGCTGGAAAGTATTCAATCTTGTCGTCACCTATCACAACGACGCGCCGGAGCCGGTCGCAGGCCAACCGGTGTCGGACGACGAAGTCATGCAGGGTTTCCAGCATATCCACGCTCGCGCACAAAGCATCATCCGGCACGGCAAGAACTGGAAGCTCTGGGTGCTGTGCGACCGCGATCCGAATGAGCGCTGGATCGACGGCCGCGTCGCGCTGCTGGGCGATGCCGCGCATCCGATGATGCAATATTTCGCGCAGGGCGCCTGCATGGCGCTGGTAGACGCGGTGTGCCTGTCGCATATGCTGGACGCCCATCCCGGCGACCACGCCGCCGCGCTCGAGCGCTATCGCACGCAGCGTTTTGCGCGCACCGCCCGCGTGCAGTTGTTATCCCGCGCCATCGGCGAGCACATCTATCACCCCGCCGGCGAGCACGCCCGCCTGCGCAACGCCATCATGGGCGCAAAGACGTCGGAGGATTATTACGATGATCTCGCCTGGATCTATGGGGGGACGGGGCTGGCAAGTTAGACT
>JAQGOI010000081.1 GCA_028293685.1 Lysobacteraceae bacterium
GAACCCGCCGACACGGTGCCGGCGGCGAGGAGCAGGACGAGCGGAAAGCGGGATCGGATCACGGCGCAGGTTCCCCAGGGATGGTGCGTCGACTATAGCCATCCGGTGAGGGGCGCAACCCTCCCAAATGTCCTGCCGCGCCGCGATTGCACTGGCTCGCTTGCAGCCGCGTGCCGCCGCGCGCTGGGAGTTCTGGCGACGGGCGGGGAAGAGCTCGCGGCTGTAAGCCGCTCCTACGAACAGCGGTGACGTCGTTGGAAATGCGAAGCCCACGTCTCGCGGGGTTCTGGTCGCGACTTACGTCGCTCCTACAGGGGCTGTGTATCGCTGGATTGAATGGCTCCTTCTAGGCGAGGTTTCCATCACGGCTAAGGCCGCTCCCTCAAAGGATCGGTTGTGTCGACGAAATGTAGAACCCCGCCTTGGCCGGGCTTTATGTCGCGACTTCCGTCGCTCCCACAGGATCTGAGGACAACGGACTTTGTTGCATTGCGGCAACCGTCGTCCCCGCGGGTTTCATGATCGAATGCAACCTGCCGCTGGAGTGCACCGGCTCCGAAACGGCCGTCTTCCGTCGATTGACGCGTTGCCTCTCGAACTCCTACGAGGATGCTTCCATGCGCCTGTTCGCACCGATCGTCGTACTGCTCAGCCTGTGTGCGGCTCCGCTACAGGCGGCGCCACCCAGTTCCGCCGACATTGCCCGCTACGCCAGGCAACTGCTGGTCGACAGTTATCCGTCGAATGGCCCGGGAGCGGCCGTCATCGTCGCGCATGGCAACAAGGTTCTGTTTCGTGCAGCGCGCGGTGAAAGCGACCTTGTGCCCGCCAAGGCCTTGTCCGCGGGCGACCTCTTCGAAATCGGGTCGATCACCAAGCAGTTCACCGCTGCCGGCGTGTTGAAGCTGGTGGAGGCCGGCAAGATCTCGCTCGACGATCCGCTGTCGAAATACGTCAAGGACTATCCCAACGGCGACAACGTCACCTTGCGCGAACTGCTCAACCACACGGCCGGGCTCAAGGACTACACCGAGCTTCCGGGGTTTATGGACTCCCCGCTCCAAAGTGATGTGACGACTGCGCAGCTGATCGACACGTTCAAGAACGAGAAGCCTGAATTTGCGCCGGGTACCGACTGGCGGTACGACAGTTCCGGGTATGTGCTGCTCGGCGCCGTGATCGAGTCGGTGACGGGGATGCCTTGGCACGCGTACCTGAAACAGGCGTTGTTCCAGCCGCTCGGAATGACCAACACGGGCTATGGCGACGATCCCGCGTTTGTCGCACGGCGCGTGCACGGTTACGTGTTGTCGGATGGAAAGATCGTTCCTTCGAAGACAATCAGCCTGAGCCAGCCCAGCGCCGCGGGTGCGTTGGTGTCCAATGTCGATGACCTGCTGAAGTGGACGCGCGCGCTGCACGGCGGTCGCGTGCTCGACCACACGCTCTATCAGGAGATGATCACGCCCAGTGGCAAGGCCATCGCCGGGCACTACGGCTTCGGCATCGACCACGACACCCTGCGCGGCACCGACATGCTGCAGCACGGCGGCAGCATCTTCGGCACCAACAGCTTTGGGTTGTACCTGCCGCGGGACAAGCTGACCGTGATCGTGCTGAACAACCAGGAGGGCGAAATCCCACGCAGCAATGACGCGGAAACCCTTGCGCGCAGGATTGCCGCCTATGCCATTGGAAAACCCTACCCGGACAGAAAGGCGATCGCCGTCGATCCGGCCACGCTCAAGGCGTATGAGGGCGTCTATCGCACCGACGACAAGACCACCCGTGTCGTGCGCGTGGTGAATGGTGTGCTCACGTCGCAACGCACGGGCTCGCCGCGGTATGTGCTGATCCCGATCGCCAAGGACGACTTCCTGTTCGACGGTGTGCTGTCGCGTCTGGCATTCGACCGAAACGCTGTCGGTGCCGTGGTGAGCATGCATTTCTTCCTCAACGACGAGGGCGAGGGTCAGGTCGCCACACGCACCGACGCACCACTGCCGCCCGACCGCGTCGCGGTGACACTGCCCCGCGCGGCGCTCGAACGCGTCGTCGGCAACTACAAATCCAAAGACATGGGACTGCACGTGTTCATCACCGGCGACAAGCTGCAGGCGCAACTGGAAGGGCAACCGGCTGCGGATCTGTTCGCGGCATCGCCGGACAGCTTCTTCATGACGGTGGTGGACGCCACGCTGGATTTCGCCCCCGCGCATGGTGTGCCGGAGACAGTCACGCTGCATCAGGGGAACGACACCATCCGTTTCGATCGAACGCCTTGAGATAGCGACCCGAACCGTCCGGCTCCACGCGGTCTTCCATGAGCGCGTCGCTGGCCGCTGATCTTCCAGGAACTCGCGGGTGAAGCGGTCCTGCAGATTGCAACTAACGGCGCGGCGTATGCATGCGGCCGAGCACGATCGCCATGGCCGCGGCGCCCAGCGATTTCACCAGCACCGGATGCTGAGCGTAGGAACGCTTACGCGCGATCGCGAAGCGGAGTTGCCCGCAACAGCGCCAGCAGCACGCCACCAATGACCGCGACGCCGGCCACCAGCAGTTGCACGGTCACGGCTTCGCCGAGCAGCAATGCACCAGCGGCGGCGGCGAGGATCGGCACGCTCAACTGCACGATGCCGGCGGTCATCGCACCGAGCGCAGGCAGCGCGGAATACCAGATGGCGTAGCCGATGCCCGAGGCGAGCGCTCCGGAAGCGATCGCATAGAGCACGCCGTCGCGATCGGCGTGGCTCGGGTGGAACAGCGCCAGCACGACCAGCGCCATCGGCACGGTGCGCATGAAATTGCCCGCGGTGGCCGTTGTCGCATCGCCCGAGCGCTTTCCGCGCAGCGAATAGATGCCCCACGCGATGCCTGCCGCCAACATTGACAGCGCACTGCCGATCGAAATGGCTTGACCGCCCGGCGCCGACTGCCTCGGCCACAGCAACCAGGCGAGGCCCGCGGCGGCAAGCAGCAGCCCGACCAGCTGCCAGCGATTCAATCGTTCGCCCGCATGCAGACCGTGTCCGAGCATCGTGACCTGGACGGCCCCGAACAGCAGCAATGCCCCGGCCCCAGCGGGTAACCCGACATAGGCCAGCGAAAACCCGATGGCGTAGGCGAACAAGGCCAGCGCTGACACCCAGTTCCCGCCCGGTCGCTGGCCGCGGAACCACAGGATGCAGCCGAGCATGACCGCCCCGGACAACAGCCGGATCGTGGTGAAGGAAACGGGATCGATCAATGCGGTGCGCAATGCCAGCCGGCACAGGATGGAATTGGCTGCAAACGCTGCCAACGCGAGGCCGGTCAGGATCAGGACGGTGGGTCGAGCCATTCAGGTTCCGGTCCTTGTCGTTGCGCCTGCGCAACCTCCGTGGACTGGCCCATCATGCACGAGCGCGCAAGGTCGTATTCGTTACCGGACGAGCCGGTTCCGCGGATGCCGTCCTGCGAAGGTGGCGCAACGCGTTGTTCCAGTGACGCCAGACGTTGCAATGGAGGATCCGATGCGTAAGTTCCTGATCGAGCGCGACCTGCCCGGCGCCGGGCAGTTGAGCCAGGCGCAATTCCGCCAGCTCGCCAAGCGGTCGTGCAATGTCCTGCGCGACCTGGGTTGCGACATCCAGTGGATCGAAAGCTACGTCACCGGCGACAAGCTGTATTGCGTGTACCTGGCCCAGGATGCCGAACTGATCCGCGAGCACGCCCGGCTCGGTGGATTTCCCTGCAATACCGTCTCGGCCATCGAGCACATCATCGATCCGATTTCGGCGGAGTCGCCCTGACAGGCTGGTGCGCCCAAACGGGAATGCCTCGTTGAACCAGGCACTGATCGACTTCGCGATCCAGACATTGTCCGGGATGGTCGCCGTGTTCGTCGGCATTTGGCTTGCGCTCCAGGTCGAGAAGCGCAAGCGCGTGCAGGACGCCCGGGAGCAGGCCGAGCAATCGACCGTCCAGCTCGACCGGGCCATGCAGAGCATGCTCGGCAGCGTGATCAAGAACATGGCCGAAGCCAAGCGCATCCTTGGCGTGCTCGATCGCAAGACCTTCATCGGCCTCATCCATGAAGGCCTCGAAAGCGCGGTCTGGGACGCCACGCAGGCCCAGTTCATCGAGCTTTGCGGGAGTGTCGACAAGCGCGTGCTGTTCGCGCAGTTCTTCAACCAGGTGCGGCACCTGCAGTCGTTCTGCGACTTCCACCGGAACCTGCAACTGGTACTGGCGGGTGCGGCCGACCAGACGGACGCGCAGATGGCGATCATCCGCCGTGATGCGGACACCCAGTTGAAGGAGCTGGTTGAGGAACTGTCGTTCTGCGGCAGGCTGCTGATCGGCGACTACGGGATGCCGGTGCATCGCAGGCTGCTGGGCATGAAACCGGCGGCTTCCGACAACGCAACGCACCCTGCGTGAGGCGCTCCGTTGCAGCGACGCCGTCCATGGACGGCATCACATGTTGCGGCGGTATTCGCCCCCGACTTCATACAGGGCATGGCTGATCTGCCCCAGCGAATGCGTCTTGACCGCTTCCATCAGGCTGGCGAAGACGTTCCGGCGCTCGCGCGCGGTCGCCTGCAGCGGCTTGAGTCCGTCGCCGGCAAAGGCATTGCGGTTGCCCTGGTAGATCGCGACATTCCCAATCTGCTGGCCCTTTTCGCTTTCGGTTGAACGGATCAGCTCGATCTCGGTGACGATGTCGCCGGCGTGCTCCTTGGGCAGGAAAGAGCAAAGGGGACGGAGGCAGTTGATTCACCAACGGATGCAAACAAGCCGCCTTGGCATCTTCCGCTTGGGGGCTTCTATCGCGACTTACGTCGCTCCCACAAAAGATCGGTTGTGTTGTCGATATGCAGAGCCCCGCCTGGGCGGGGCTTTTGTCGCGACTTCCATCGCTCCCACAGGAGTGGCGAGATTCTGGGGGAGCGACGATTTACTTCGTGCTTCGGCGGCTACAGCTTCAGCGTGCCGTTGTCGACGATGGTCTTGCCGTCGAGGGTGACCGTGCTGCCGGGGAGGAACACAGTGCTGCTCCACGGGACGCTGTTGTCGCCGCCGGCCCAGGTGTTGTTGCCGGCGCCGACGGTGACTGCGCCGGCCGGGACCCATGTGCCGACGGTGCTGTTCGCGGGCAGTTTGACGTTGGGGTTGATGCCCAGGTCGATGAAGCCGAAGGCGTCCTTGCGTGGGTCGGTGCTGGCGTCGTACGTGGCCTTGTAGTCGGCCCAGCCGTCGCCCGATCCGGTCATCGCGGTGACCTTGCCGCCGCTCACGGTCAGGGTCAGGTTGTCGATGGGCTTGCCGCGGAAGAACAGGTGCGTCTGCACGACCTTGCCTTCGGCGCTGCCTGCGACCGGTGTGGTGTACACCTCGCCCGCCGGCAGGTACACGCTGGCCGTCGCGCCGCCGGCCTTGCGCTCGGCATCGGACAACACGCCATCGCTGACCAGCACCGGGCGTCCCTTGATGTGCAGCTTGAGGTCGGTGCCGTTGGGGTTGGTGACGTGCACTTCGTCGCCGGCGGCGAGCGCGGCCTTGACCTTGTCGCCCTGCGTCTGCACGGCGGCGTAATCCATGTTGACGCCGTTCCAGAACAGTTTCGAAAGATCGTCCGCGCTCATCCCGTAACGCTGCGCGCGCCATGCGGTGGGAAAGAGGTTGTTGCCGAGCTCGACGGTGCGCACGCCGCGCTTGAGCATGGCCTGGTTGATCGCCTCGCCGGTTTTGGCGCGCGCGGCGATGCGTGCAGGATCGGCGCCCTCGAGCACATTCTCCGCGGTGCCATTGGTGACGTTGATCAACACATTGGCGAGCCCCGCGAGTCCCATCGCGGCCTTGTCCGCCTGGGTGTCGTACTGGGCCGGCACGTCGAAGA
>JAQGOI010000099.1 GCA_028293685.1 Lysobacteraceae bacterium
TTCGACAAGGCATTCGCACCAGGTCGGATCAAGCAGCGCTGCGCGCCTCAGGTACTCGATTGCCGGAAGCAGTTGATGCAATCGCAATGACGCGACCCCAGCCACGTAGTAAGCGGCCGGTCCCGGAGACACGTCGAGCAACCTGGTGGCAAGCGCTTGTGCCGCCAGCCAGTCCCCACTTTGCAACGCTGCTGCTGCAGCCGCATGCAGCCTGTCGACCACGGATCAAATCCAACTTGTCGGAAGCGAGAGCGTGCAGCCGGATTTCAACCACGCTGCGCTCATCAGCGCATGTCCTTGCAAATCGTGCATATCCGCTCGACGCGATAACCCTTGCTGCGCAACTTCTCGACAACACCGTCGCTGCCGAGCAGATGCAATGCACCCACCACCACCAGCGTGTTGTCGTGTCCGGGACGGGTCAGGCGCCGTTCGATCTGCGGCATCCAGTTGTCGTTGCGTTCGACATTGATATGCCGGTACAGCCGCGGATAGGCATGCCGCATCTGCGCAGCCATGACCGTTTCCAGCGTGCGTGCGTCTCCACGACGCCAGGCCGCATGCAGGGTCGCCAGCTCGCGATTGCCCGCATCGGATTCATCCAGCGCTTCTGCGAGGAATTGCAGCTGCTCGTCGCGATCCATCGCCGCCAGGAAGGCAATCTGCTGTTCGCCGGTTTCAAGGCCCAAGGTCGGTTTCCCCGCTGCCTTTGCTTCCGCAGCGAAATGCTCGTCCAGGCCCAGCATGGGGTCCAGTCCCTGCTTCGTCATCTCGACCAGGCTGATCATCAGTGCCGCAAGCCATGGCTGGAACTGCTGGATCATCCCTGAAGACACCACCGACGGCGATGCCGCTTGCGCGCTCGTTGCGATCCATGCGGCGAGTTTCTTCCGCAAAGCGGGATCCAGCTCGTCATCCAGGCGCGTGCCATCTGTACGCAGGCCAGCCTGCTGCATCTGCATGGCCAATGCAGGGGAAGCCATTTCGTCGGGCGGTATTTCGAAGACGACCGTCTTGGCATCCTTGAAAGCGGCTTCGACATCCGGCGACAGCGGATAGTCGGCGGCCTGCAGCAGATGGAAAGATCCCATCAGGTAGACGCTGTTGTCGGAGTCGGAGACTTTCCATAGCAACGGCGCCGGCGGCGTGGCCGCAGCGGCAGAGGCGAACATTGCAAGCAGCAGCGCGGTGCAAACCCGCAGATGCCAACTAGCCCGCATCGGACCCTCCTGCATGCGACGGCTTGCGATACGCCTTTTCACCAGCGGTGATGGCCAGGTCCAGGCGGTTTTCCGGAGGCGGCAAGGGACAGGTCGCGAAGGCCGTGAACGCGCACGGCGGATTGCGCGACTGGTTGAAGTCGAGCAGGACATTACCTTGGGCGTCGGGCATCGGCGCGTCCAGGAACCGACCGGCGCCATAGCTGCCGTGGCCGCTGGTGCGGTCGGCGAATACCAGGAACAGCGTGCCTTCGCCCTCGTCCAGCGCCTCCAGCTGATAGATCTTGCCGGCATGCTGGAACTGCACGATGCCCGGATTGGCCATCGCGTCCATGCTGCCGATGATGTTGGCGACCTCCATGGTCCTGCCGTTTTCATGCGGGACAAACCGCGCCTTGATCACCCACGAAGGATCGGCTTGCCAATAATCGAGCCCGGAGAACTGCAGCCGAGTCGGCGCATCGGCATGCCGGACACGCAGTGCATGGCGACCGCTGCGTTCGATGACGGTGGCCTGTCCCTTGCCCTCATCGAATCCAATCACGCTGGGGCCTGCCGGATCGGAATCGGTACGCAACGTCGCTGTGGCGGCCAGCGGCTGACCATCGAGCGTGACCGCGGCTGTTTTTTGCGGAGCAAAGGTGACCTGCTGGCCATGGACGGTGAGCATCCCCAACTGCGGCGGGCCCATCGAGAGCCGGATGCCACTGTCCGGGGCGCTGCCGACGTAGTGCGCGCCCGGATCCAGCCAGTGCAGGCCTATGAGGCTCGCCCAGCCATCAGGGCTGAGCAGTTTTGCGCGGCGCGTTTCCCGCCACAATCGCTCGCCCCGGTCGAAAGGCGATTCGGCCGGCTTCGATTGCATTGAGACTCCTTGATTGGAATTGCCGTTGTCGCGCTGACATCCGGGCAGCAGGGGCAACAGCATTGCAAGCGCCATGATCTTGTAACTTCTTAGGTACATCAGCGTCCTCGCAGGAACCAGGCGTCGATCTCGGCCAGGGTGAAGTGCGCCCATGTCGGGCGGCCATGATTGCATTGTCCCGAACGCAGCGTCGTTTCCATCTCGCGTAAAAGCGCGTTCATTTCAGGCAGGGACAGTCGACGGTGCGCTCGCACGGCCGCGTGACAAGCCATGGTCGACAGCAGGCCATCACGGGCATCGTCGACCCGGCGGCTGCCGCCGTGCTCTCGCAGGTCACCCAGCACGTCGCGCAACAATGTCGCCACGTCGGCATCGGCAAGCAGCGCCGGAACGCCGCGCAGAAGCAGCGACTGCACACCGGCGCGGGAGACATCGAAACCCAGCAGCGCCAACGTACGCGCTTCGCGTTCGGCGCAATCGGCATCGCGCTCGGACACCGCGACCGATTGCGGTACCAGCAATGGCTGGACGCGCACGCCGACGCTGTCGTGCGCGGCCTTGAGTTTTTCGTAGCCGATGCGCTCGTGCGCCGCATGCATGTCGACGACGATCAAGCCATCGGCGCTTTCGGCCAGGATATGCACGCCATGCAGCTGCGCGATCGCGTAGCCCAGCGGTGGGATGGCCACGTCGTCAGCGACTTTTGGAACGTCGAGCACCGGTGTCGAGCCACCGCCCGGGACGCCATACAGGGCTGCGTATCCGCTACGCACCTCATCGACGCGCAGCGCGAGGTTGGATTGCGGGATCGCCCACGCGGCACGCGAATGCTGCGCCTGCGCGGCTGACGTCGCGTCGGGAGCGACTCCGGCGCGCGTATCGGCCAATGCTTCCTGCAGCGTGCGGTAGACGAAGTCGTGCACCAGGCGCGCCTCGCGAAAGCGCACCTCGTGCTTGGCCGGATGCACGTTGACGTCGACCGACCGCGGGTCCAGTTCCAAAAACAGGACGTACGCCGGCTGGCGGCCATGGAACAGCACGTCGGCGTACGCCTGTTTGACGGCATGGGCGACGCTCCGATCGCGGATGCCGCGGCCGTTGACGTACAGATACTGCTGGTCGGCGCTGGCGCGGTTGTACACCGGCCGCGCGATCCAGCCATGCAGCCGCAGCCCTGCGCCGGAATGATCGATCCGCAGTGCATTGCTTCCGAATTCCTCACCAAGGGTTTCGACAAGCCGTTCCGCTGACGCCAGTGCCGCATCGCCGCGATAGCGGCGCGATGGCTTGCCGTTGTGCGAGACGCGCAGCTCCACGTCGGGACGCGCGAGTGCGAGCGAGCGCAGCCATTCCTCGATGTGTCCGAGTTCGGTACGCTCGGCGCGCAGGAATTTACGCCGCGCCGGCACGTTGAAAAACAGATCCCGGACTTCGACTGTCGTGCCGCGCGGATGGGTTTTCGGACCCACCGTGCCGATGCGTCCGCCATCGACCTGCAACGTCGCGCCATGTTCGCTTGAGCCATGCCGTGACACGAGCGCGAAGCGACTGACCGAAGCAATCGACGGCAACGCCTCGCCGCGAAAACCGAGCGTTGCGACCGACTCGAGGTCATCGAGCGACGTGATCTTGCTGGTGGCATGGCGGGCGATGGCCAGCGGAAGATCTTCGGCCGCAATGCCGTCGCCATCGTCGCGCACGCGGATGAGGCGGACGCCGCCTTCCTCCAGGTCGATGTCGATGCGTCCGGCGCCGGCATCGAGTGCATTCTCGACCAGCTCCTTGACCACCGATGCCGGCCGCTCGACGACTTCGCCAGCCGCAATCTGGTTGATGAGGGTGTCGGGAAGCTGGCGGATCGTCACGGTGGCAGGCTCGGTGGCGCGCTGGACGCCAGAGGTGGCGACGTGAGGCGATTCAAGCCGGCATGATAACGACCGCGCGTAGCGCAGGACTAGGGACTGCCGCCACCGGGCATGCCGGAGGATGGCCCGCCGGCATCGGCGCGCGCGGCGTACAGCGTGCCAGGCGGTGGCTGGCGTACGAAGTAACTGTTGACGCCGTCGAGCACGGCCCTGGCCAGTTGCGCCTGCTGCGCAGGATCGTTGAGCCGTCGTTCTTCATCCGGAT
>JAQGOI010000108.1 GCA_028293685.1 Lysobacteraceae bacterium
CGCGCGAACTGAAAATCGGCAACGACATGGTCATCGGCACCACCACCGGCAAGCCGGAGATCACGATCGATGGCAGTCCGCTGGTGTTCGTCGGCTACGGCGTCAACGCACCCGAACAGCACTGGAACGATTACGCGGGGCTCGACGTCAAGGGCAAGACGGTGGTGATGCTGGTCAACGACCCCGGTTTCCACGCCAACGATCCGTCGCTGTTCGAAGGCAAGCGGATGACGTACTACGGTCGCTGGACATATAAGTTCGAGGAAGCCGCGCGCCAGGGCGCGGCGGCCGCGCTGATCATCCACGACCCGCCGGGTGCGTCCTACGGCTGGGACGTGGTCAGGAACTCCTGGTCCGGCGCGCAGTACGCATTGCCGGCCAGCAGCGATCCCGAACCACGATTGCCGGCCGAGGGCTGGATCACCGGCGAGCAGGCGACTGCTTTGTTCACCGACAGCGGCCTGGACCTGGACGCGTTGCGCGCCGCCGCCGGCAAACGGGGCTTCAAGCCGGTGCCGATCAAGGCAACGCTGTCGCTGGACCTCAGGAGCACGATCGCGCAGAAGCAGTCGCGCAACGTCATCGGCCGCCTGGATGGCAGCACGCATCCCGACGAAGCCATGATCTACATGGCGCACTGGGACCACCTGGGCAAGCATCCCGACGAACCCGGCGACAACATCTACAACGGCGCGGTCGACAATGCGACGGGCGTGGCCGGCATCATCGAAATCGCCGAAGCATTCAAGCACCAGCAACCGCCACCGCAACGCTCGCTGCTGTTCATTGCGGTCACGCTGGAGGAATCGGGGCTGCTGGGTTCGCAGTACTACGTCGCCCATCCGGTGGTGCCGCTGGACAAGACCGTGGGCGTCATCAACCTCGATGCACTTGGTGTCAACGGCAGGACGCACGATCTCACCGTCGTCGGCATCGGCAATTCGCAGCTGGAAGACGTGCTCAAGGATGTCGCCGGCAAACAAAGCCTGTCGCTCCACGCCGAAGCGCATCCGGAAGCCGGCAGCTACTTCCGCTCCGACCATTTCAATTTCGCCAAGGCCGGCGTGCCGGCGATGGATATCGGCAGCGGCGACGACCTGATCGCGGGTGGCAAGACCGCGGGCGACGCAGCCGCCGCCGACTACAACATGCATCGCTACCACAAGGCCGGTGACCAGTACGATCCCGCCACCTGGCACGTCGAAGGCGTGGTCGACCTGCTCGATGCCGCGTACGGCGTTGGCCGCGACCTGACCGCTGGACGACAGTGGCCGCAGTGGTATCCGGGCAATCCGTTCAAGGCCGCGCGCGACACGATGATGACGGGACAGGCTGCTCATTGACCAGCGCGTGATTCGCGCAAGGTCTGTGGTTGTTGCCTGCTGCGCTTGAAACGCTTTCGCCGTAGGCGAGTTACTTTTCTTTGCGAGATCCCACCAACGCGAAATTCTCGGCGTTGTTCTTGCTGTCGCAATCAACTCAATCGCTCACGTTGGTCAACTCGAACTGCGCTGTAAGGCGCGCGGCGGCGCGGCGGAGACCGTCATTGCCGATTCCCTTCGCGGCGCGGCTCGGCTGAAAACGGTGCACATCCATGTGCGCCGCCCTACGGGTTGTCATACGGAACCGAGCGTCGATCATCTCTAGAGGCAACAACAGGCAGCCCTGCTTCGTCGCTGTTGCCCTGGCCGCTAAAGATGCACAAGAGCCATTCCTCCGAAGACCCGGAGGGCGGCGCGCATGGATGCGCGCCGTTTCCGATCGAGCCATGGATGGCGAGTCGGAAAATCACGACTGCTTACGCAATTTAGAGTGAGCTCTGTAATGGGAAAGCTGCTTTCTTTTGGTTACTTTTCTTTGCAGCTCTCAAAGAAAAGTAACTCGCCTACGGCGAAAGCGTTTAGAGCGCCGCAGGCAAAACGCGCAACAGCGAAGTCACTGATCCGGACTTCGCGGAGATCACGAACAGCGCCCTAACCGCAACCACCAGCAATGCAGCCAACCTGCGGATGCGCCACCGGACTGGCTGTACCGAACCAGCGCCGTGACTCGACGGCGTTGCCCAGCGGGGCGGCCAGCTCCTCCGCGGCGGTATGGGCGCCGAATTCCCGGCGGGGGGTGGTGTCGGCATCGAACTCGCGGATGTAGGCAGGGCTCACGTAGCCATGCAGGAACAACAGGCCTTTGAACATGTTCATGGTTGCCTCCGGGATCGCGGGTAACGCCTGATTGCGCCACCTCTTGAACAGTTCGCAAGATAGGCACTTGATCCGTCGCCGAAAAGCGACCATTTTGCAAGTGATGCTTGAAACATATTCAAGCCTAACGCCATGAGCCGCCCACCGCTGCATGCCCTGCAGGGCTTCGTCGCGGCCGCGCGCAGCGGCAACCTGTCGCGCGCCGCCGAGTCCCTGCACCTGACGGTCAGTGCGCTGAGCCATCAGATCCGGGGCCTCGAGGAACGCGTGGGCCAGCGCCTGTTCGTACGCAATGCACGCGGCGTCGCGCTCACCGACGACGGGCGCCAGCTGTTCGATCGCGTCGCGCTGCATTTCGACGCGCTCGAGCACGCGCTGCAGCCGTTTCGCGTGCGCCGCGACGACGTGCTTACGATTTCGCTGATGCCCTCGTTCGCCTCGAGCTGGCTGGTCCCGCGGCTGCCGCGGTTCCTGGCGGCGCAGCCGCAACTGTAGATCAACCTGCAGTCGACCACGGCGCTGGTCGATTTCGAGCGTGACACGACGGTCGATGCGGCGCTGCGTTACGGGGGCGGGCAATGGCCGGGCGTGCAGGCGATCCACCTGCTCGACGACTGGGTCACGCCGACCGCGAGCCCGGCGCTGTTCGCGCGCCTGGGCATGCCGACCCTGCAGACGCTCGACCGGTATCCCCTGCTTGGCGCACCCGGGGGTCGCTGGAGCGACTGGTTCGCGCAATTCGGCGGCGCGCCGCCGCCGCGTTTCGTCGCCAGCTTCGACGACTCCGACACGCTGCATCGCGCCGCCTCCGAAGGCCTCGGTGTCGCGTTGGGGCGGCTGACACTGGCGCGCCCGCTGGTCGAGGCCGGACGGCTGCTGTTGCCTTTTGCGGAACGCCTCAAGGCTGAGTTCTCGCATTACTTGGTCGTTCCGGCACGCTCGGCGAACCATGGCGGTCTGCTGGCCTTTCGCGACTGGTTGCTGGCCGAAGCCGCCGCGGACGCG
>JAQGOI010000141.1 GCA_028293685.1 Lysobacteraceae bacterium
AGCGTCCCGTGGTGGTCGACGACCAGCGTGCGCGCGACGGGGTTGCCTGGCACCTGCGCAATCACCGGGACCGGCCACGTCAGCGGGGTCTTGTCGGGGCGATCGCGGGTGAACTCGCCTTGCGTCAGTTGCAGCGTGGTCTTTCCACCCGAGCACGTTCCGCTTTCAACGCGGATCAACGGCACGCCGGGTTGCAGCGTGAAATCATGCGCGATGGCGGTGATCGGCTTGCCTGCCGCCTTTTCCACCGACTGCCAGAAATCGTCGGAGACGGTATTGCCGTACGCGTGCTTGCGCATGTAACTGCGTACGCCCGTGCGCCATGCATCGGCGCTGACATAACTCTCCAGCATCCGGATGACGGCCGCACCCTTGGAGTACGTGATCGCATCGAACGCCTGGCTGGCCTGCTCGACGGTCTCCACGTGCTGCACGACCGGATGCGTGCTGGCGACTGAGTCGCGTGACATGGCCGACTGCCGGGATTCGACTTCCGACAGTTCCGAATGCCACTCGGGATGCAGCTTGGTGGTGGTGCGCGCGGACATCCACGTCGCGAACCCTTCATTGAGCCAGAGGTCGTCCCACCAGCGCATCGTCACCAGATCGCCGAACCACTGGTGCGCCATCTCGTGCGCGGCGACCTCGAACACCCGTTGCCGGTCGGACTCGGAGGCAATCGTCGGGTCCAGCAGCAACGTGTGTTCGAATGTGAAGATCGCACCCCAGTTTTCCATCGCGCCGAAGAACTGGCTCTGGCCCGGTGCAGCGACGTTGTCGAGCTTTGGCAGCGGATACGGCGTGCCGAAGTACTCGTTGTACTCGCGCAGGACATCGCGCGAGGACTCCAGCGCGAATCGCGCCTGTGGCACCAGTCCCTTCTGCGTCACCACGCCAACCTGGGTACGACCGGACTGGAGCGTCGCGCGGTCGAAGTCGCCGAGCGCGAAAAACAACAGATAGGTCGACATCTTCGGCGACGCCATGAATCGCACCTGCGTCATTCCATTCGGCAACACCGTCGTTTTTGCCGCCGGCATGTTGCTGACCGCCATCTGCGCAGAAGGAACGGTCGCCTGCAGGTCGAAAGTCGCTTTGTAGTCGGGCTCGTCCCACGAGGGGATGAAGCGACGCGCGTCGGAGTTCTCGAACTGCGTGTACAACGCGCGCTTGTGTCCGGCAGGCGTGTCGTAATCCAGCGCGAACAGACCGTTGGCCTGCGTCCCGATCCTGCCGGTATACGCCATCGTCAGGACGTACGCGCCGACGGGCAAGGGCTTCGCGAAAGTAAAGGTCGCAGTCTGCTGGTCGGCATCGACAGCCACGTGCGACGCCGGCGTTGTTGAGCCGCCCTTGGCAGCGGCCACGGTCACCGCGGAGAACACCAGGTCTTCGGCGTTGAGGGTGATGCTTGCCGTGGGCTGCAGTACGTCGATCGCGACCGCGACCCTGCCGTCGAAATCCATGGCTTGCGCATGGGGGACCACGGCCACGTCGTAATGCGTTGGACGTACGTTGCGCGGCAGTTGGGTCGTGGTCTGCGGCGTCGCCGACTGGGCAGCAGCCGACAGGGAAACGAAGGCGACGGCAAGCGACAGTGCGTTGGCCTGTAGGCGGCGCATGGAGATTCCTTGATTGGGGGACAGCCAGCCGCAGGCCACCTCCGAGCTTGCCGGGCGGCCAACGTGCGCGACACCCCCGGAAGTCACGGGTGATGTGACCGGCCGACCGGATTCCCCACGCGCGCTAGTCGAGCATTGGCCCCAGGGTCGTCCAGACGTGGTCGCGAAGCAACGGCTGCACGCGCGCCACCGGGTGCATGTTGTCGGCCTGGAAGGCGTTCGGCTCGCGCATGATCGGCGCCAGCAGGAACGGCACGAAAGCCGTATGGAACCGCTGCGCGAGGTCGCTGTACACGCCTTCGAATTGCCGGGTGTAGTCGGGTCCGTAATTGGGTGGCAGGCGCATGCCGATCAGCAGCACCCTGGCATGGATGCCCTGCGCGGCGCCGATCATGTAGGCGAGGTTGTGTCGCGACTGTCGCAGCGAAAGCCCGCGCAGGCCGTCATTCGCGCCCAGTTCGATCACCACGATGGCGGGCCGCAGGCGAACGACCGCGTCGATGACCCGCGCCGCGCCGCCGGAGGTCGTCTCCCCACTGATGCTGGCGTTGACCAGGCGCCAGCCAGGCTTGCTCAGTGCCATCCGCTGCGCCGTCAACGGTACCCAGCCCTGGCCGGCCTCGAGCCCCAATCCTGCGGACAGCGAATCGCCCATCACCAGCACCGTCCGCGCCTCATGGGTGGCACTCGGGCGCTGTGCCGTAGGGGCAACGGTGTTGGGGTGCGCCTGGGCGAGGCTGGCGGCCACCAGCAAAAGCACCGCCACCCATTGAAGCCAGCGCCGGCAAGCCGCATTGAAGGACGTCATGTGGTTCTCCCTGGGCAGGCGACAGTGCCGGCCTGCTGCTCAACCTGCGATGAAGGATCCGTAACCATGGCTGCCATGCTCGACGACGTCGCGATTTTGCTGGTGACGCATGGATAAGGTCGCAACCGGCCGCATGCAAGCCAATTGCCGTTTGCCGCCCGTCCTCGCGCCGTCGACCGCATTGCAGGTCAGCGGGCTGGGCAAGCGCGTGCCCTTGCCGAGCGGCGAACTGACCATTCTCGAAGACATCAACTTCGCGATTGCGCAGGGCGACACGATCGCCGTGGTCGGCGCCTCCGGTTCGGGCAAGAGCACGTTGCTGGCACTGATGGCGGGGCTCGACACCCCCAGCAGCGGCACCGTGCTGCTCGATGGCGCCGCGTTGTCGACCCTGAACGAAGATGGACGCGCGCGGGTACGCGGCGAGAAGGTCGGCTTCGTGTTCCAGAGTTTCGAGCTGCTGCCTTCGCTGACGGCACTGGAAAACGTGATGCTGCCGCTGGAACTGCGCGGCGATGCGGAAGCGCAATCGCCGGCGCAGGCGATCCTGCGCACGGTCGGACTGGGTGAACGCCTCGATCACTATCCTAGGCAACTGTCGGGAGGCGAACAACAACGCGTCGCACTGGCACGTGCGTTCGTGACGCAACCCTCGCTGTTGTTCGCCGACGAACCGACCGGCAATCTGGATACCGTCACCGGGCAGGCGATCATCGACTTGCTGTTCGCGCTCAATGCCGACGCCGGCACCACGCTGGTGCTGGTCACGCACGACGAAGCCCTGGCGTCGCGCTGCAGTCGCATCCTGCGGCTGGATGGTGGACGGCTGGTCGCGGCATGAAGCTCATTCGGCTGGCATGGCGACAATTGCGTCGCGACCTCAAGGCCGGCGACATCCGCATCCTGATCGCGGCACTGATGCTGGCGGTGATCGCGGTAACCGCGGTGGGCTTCATCACCGACCGCGCCAACCGCGCATTGCTGATCGAAGCCAACCGGCTGATGGGCGGCGACGCCGTGTTGCGCGCCGACAAACCCATCACGGGCGTCATCCGCGATGCCAGTGCTGCATCGGCGCTGCGCCACACCGACGAGATCGAACTGGACAGCATGGTCCGCGTCGGCACTGGCGACGATGCCCAGTTGCGCCTGGGCGAGCTGCACGCACTCGGCGCGGGCTTTCCGTTGCGTGGCAGTTTCCGCCTGGTGGATGCCGGCGGCGTCGAACGCGATGCAGCCCGACGGCCCGACCGGGGCACGGTGTGGATGAGCCGCGCCGGTGCGGTCGCGCTCGGCGCCAGGATCGGCGACGCCATCGCAGTGGGTTCGACGACGCTGCGTCTCGACGCGATCGTGCTGAAGGAACCCAACGCTGCGCTGGATTACTTCAACGTCGCGCCGCGTGTCTTCCTCAATGCCGGCGACCTGCCAGCGACCGGCCTGGTGCAGGAAGGCAGCCGCGTCGGCTATCGACTGATGGTCGTTGGCGACAGCCGCACAGTGGAGCGCTTCGTCGCCATCGCCAACGCAAACATCGGACGCGGACAGCGACTGGAAACCGCCGGCCAGACCAATCCCGAAATCCGTTCCGCCCTCGATCGCGCCGGGCGATTCCTGGGTCTGGCGGCACTGGTGTCCGTCGTGCTCGCCACCGTGGCCGTAGCCATGGCCGCGCGGCGCCACAGCGAACGTCATCTCTCCGGTGCGGCCGTGATGCGGTGCCTGGGCGCCAGCCAACGCATGCTGGTCGGTATCCATGTCGGCGAAATGGTCCTGCTCGGATTGATCGCCAGCGTGCTCGGCGTGGCGATCGCGTTTGCATTGCAATGGGCCGTGGCCGATTGGCTCGCGCAGCTGCTCAAGCTCTCGATCCCCGCCGCTGGGTGGATGCCGGCGCTGCAGGGACTCTGCGTCGGCATGGTCGTTCTGCTCGCCTTTGCCACGCCGCCGGTGCTGGCGCTGCGGCGCGTTTCCGCACTCCGGGTGATCCGGCGCGACCTGGATGCGACCGAACCCAGCGCGTGGCTGGTCACGCTTGCGGGATTCACCGGGATGGCCGCCCTGCTGTGGTGGAAGGCGGGCTCGGCGACACTGGGCGGCGCAATGCTGCTTGGCATCGCAGCCACGCTCGCGGTGCTCGCGCTGCTGGCGTGGATGCTGATCGTAATCGTGCGCCGGCTGCGTCCGCGCCTGCGCGGCAGCCTGCGCTATGGGCTGGCGAACGTCAGTCGCCGACCCGGCACCAGCATCGCGCAGGTGTCGGCATTGGGTCTGGGACTGATGGCGCTGCTGCTGCTCGGTTTCGTGCGCACCGACCTGCTCGATCGCTGGCAGCACTCGCTGGCGCAGGACGCGCCCAATCGATTCCTGATCAATGTGCAGTCGGACCAGGTGCGACCGGTCACGGATTTCATTTCCGCACAGCACCTGCCAGCGCCCGTGTTGTTTCCGATGGTCCGTGGCCGCCTGCTGACACGCAACGGCACGCCGGTCACTGCGAAAACCGTGAAACGCGACGGCGACAGTGGCGACGATGACGCCGCACCGTCGCGTCGCGCGGATCGCGAATTCAATCTGTCGACCGCAACCACCCTGCGCGCCGACAACACCATCGTGGCCGGCAGGCTCTGGCCACCGACGCGACTGCGTACACCGCAGATCTCGGTCGAGCAGCGTTTCGCCGATTCGCTGGGATGGAAGCTCGGCGACCGCATCGCCTTCGATATCGCCGGACAACGGTTCGAGGCGCCGATCACCAGCCTGCGCAGCGTCGACTGGGAAAGTTTCCGCCCCAACTTCTTCGTCGTCGCATCGCCCGGCGCGCTCGACGGCTATCCGGCGAGCTACGTCACTGCGGTCAAGGTGCCACCTGGCAACACGCGCTTCACCGCAACGCTCGTCGAGCACTTTCCCAACGTGTCGGTGATCGACATCGAGGCGGTGCTGCAACAGGTGCGTGCGACCGGCGACCAGGTGTCGAAGGTCGTGCAGGTCGTGTTCTGGTTTTCGCTCGCGGCCGGCGTGCTGGTGTTGCTGGCGGCGATCAGTGCGAGTCAGGACGAACGCCTGCTCGAGGGCGGCGTCATGCGCGTGCTCGGCGGCAGCCGGCGACAATTGCGGCTGGCGCAGGCATCGGAATTTGCGGCCATCGGCTTGCTGTCCGGGCTCGTGGCCGCGATCGCGGCATCGATCCTGTCGGGCGTCGTCGCGCAGCGCGTATTCGACCTGCCGTGGACACCCAACTGGAAGCTGGCCGTCTTCGGCGGTGCCATCGGCATGCTCGCCGCGTTGGTCGCGGGGCTGGTCGCCACCCGACGCGTGGTTGATGTTCCGCCGAGCGTCGTGCTTCGCGAGCTGCAGGGCTGATGCCGCGTTCGACGAAGGAACGGTCGACACGCTGCTCAAGCCGGCGCACAAGGCCGACCTGACGAAGGTGCTGACCTATCACGTCGTGTCGGGAAAACTGGATGCCGAAGCGCTCAAGGCGCAGATCAACGCAGGCGGCGGCAAGGCGAAGCTCACGACCGTCCAGGGTGAAACGCTGGTCGCGAGCGTCATGAACGGTGGTATCGCATTGACCGACAGCAAGGGCAACATGGCGGTGGTCACCACCGCAGACGTCATGCAGAGCAATGGCGTCATCCATGTCATCGACAAGGTGCTGATGCTGTAGTGTCCTCGTCGTCCCTACGGTGCACGGGGGCGGCTCAGGCCGCCCTCTTTTTGCACGTATCGGATTGCGTCAGCCCGCCCCTGGAGGTGTGTTGCGCAGTCTCCGGCTTTATGAACGGGATATCTGGCGGCGTAGAGCCATCCGACTCCCTTTCAGCCGACCTGTCACGGGGTCAGCGTAGGGTGATCGCATGATGCATCTCTTTCTTAGTGAAAATCGCGCCGAGCTCATTGCCCGGTGCCGGGACAAGGTCGCCGCGCGGTCGCTCCCTGGCGCCATGTCCCGTGAGCTCGACTACGGGATCTCGGTGTTTCTCGACCAGCTGATCAAGACGCTTCAAGTTGAGCAGACATCGCAACCCATGCTCAGCCGTGATGTCTCGGGACCTACCGGTGGCGGGCAGCCGGCCCTGTCGGAAATGGGCGTCACGGCCACCGCGCACGGCCGCGAGTTGATGCAGCACGGCTTCACCGTCGAGGAACTCGTTCACGACTACGGCGATCTCTGCCAGGCGATCACCGACCTGGCATTCGAGAAGAACGCATCGATCAAGGTGGACGAATTCCGCACGCTCAACCGGTGCCTGGACAACGCGATCGCCATGGCGATCACCGAATACGGCTACCAGCGCGACTTCGTCGTCGCCGATCGAAACGCCGATGCGCTCAACGAACGTCTGGGCGACTTCGCGCACGAACTGCGCAATCACCTGAGCACCGCGACACTGGCGCTGGCCGTGATCAAGTCAGGCAACGTAGGGCTTGGAAGCGCAACGGGCGCCGTGCTCGATCGCAGTCTTGTGAATCTCAAGAACCTGATCGACCGCTCGCTGGCTGAAGTCCGCATCACTGCCGGCATCGTCGTCCAGCACCAGCTGTTTTCGCTGGCCAATTTCATCGGCGAAGCCAAATCCGCCGGCGAACTCGAAGCGCAGGTCCGCGGATGTGAATTGTTCGTCTCCGACGTCGATCCCAAGCTGGCCGTCGACGCCGATCGCGACCTGCTGTTCGCCGCGGTCGGCAATCTGCTGCACAACGCCTTCAAGTTCACCCACGAAGGCACGCGCGTCACCTTGAATGCCTATGCGGCCGCGGACCGCATCCTGATCGACGTCAAGGATCATTGCGGCGGCCTGCCTTCGGGCGACGCGGAATCCCTGTTCAAGCCGTTCACGCAAAGCGACGCCGACAGGAGCGGACTGGGGCTGGGGCTGTCCATATCGCGCCGGAGCATCGAGGCAAACCATGGCCGCCTGAGCGTGCGAGACCGCCCCGGCATCGGCTGCGTTTTTACCATCGACCTTCCGCGCCATTCGATGCTCGCTCCGGAAGCCATCGCGGACCTGCTCGAGCGCGCTGCCCTGAGCTAGTCGGGGCGATCCGCGTCGAAAACCCTGCGGCGCTGCACCATTTCCGCCGAGCCGACTGCCCGGCGGTAGCCGCACCCGGTGCCATCGGGCCATCGGAACGACCCTCCGTATGTCTGGGCAGATTCGACGCTCGTCCGTCTTGACCCAAACGGAACGTATTTACGGCTAACCTTCGGCCAGGAAATTTCGGGGGGATCGCCAATGGCCGATACATCGGACCGACGCCTGCAGGAACGCATTGCGTCAAACGAGCTCAAG
>JAQGOI010000148.1 GCA_028293685.1 Lysobacteraceae bacterium
ATTGCAGGGGAGTCTTGGTGTCCAGAATGCCGGGCGGCGCGGGACACGAGGCGCGCGTTCCCGGCGCGGCGACAGCGAACTCGGGTACACGCGGAGACAGCGGCGAATACCACCAGCCCGCTGTTGCGAGCAGCAGGCCCAGCCACATCCAGCCCCGCAGGCTCATCAGGCCGCCTTGCGACGGGCGCGGACCGGTCGTGGAAGCGCGCTGTCGGGCAGGGAGTGCAGCAACGTGTGGTCGAGCCCGCCGAACAGCTTGGCCAGCTGCTGCAAAAAGCCGGACATCGCCGAGCTTCGCCGCCACACCATGGCGATGGTACGACTCGGCGCCTTGCCGGCGAACGCCAACAGGCGCATGTCAGGGGAAGGGGGGACGGGTGGCTGCACGGAAAGCATCGGCAACAGGGTGATGCCGACCCCGGCGGCGACCATCTGCCGCAGCGTTTCCAGGCTGGTCGCGCGAAATCCGTCGCGCTCGTCGGCGCCCGCCAGCCGGCAAACGTCCAGCGCCTGGTCGCGCAGGCAATGACCTTCTTCCAGCAGCAGCAGGTGTTCGTGGTCCAGGTCGGAAAGCGTCAGCGGCTGCGTTCGGCGTGCGAGCGGGTGCGACTGCGGTACTGCCAGCACGAACGGCTCTTCGAATAATGCTTCCGCATGCAGTTGCTCGTCGTGCACCGGCAACGCGAGTAGCGCGGCGTCCAGGCGGCCGTCGCGCAGTCGCGCCAGCAGGGCGTCGGTTTTTTCTTCGATCAGCAGCAGCTCGAGCTTTGGAAAACGCGCGCGGATCCCGGGCAGGGCGTGCGGCAGCAGATACGGGGCGAGCGTGGGGAACAAGCCCAGACGCACCGTGCCCGCTTCGGGATCGCGGCTGCGACGCGCCAGTTCGCCCATTTGTCCGACTTCGGCGATGACCCGACGCGCGCGGTCGGCGATGTCGCGACCGATCGGCGTCAGCATGACCCGTCGCGGCGCGCGTTCGACCAGCGAGACGCCGAGTTCCTCCTCCAGCTTGCGGATCTGGGTCGACAGCGTCGGCTGGCTGACGAAGCTGGCCGCGGCCGCGCGCCCGAAATGCTTGTGATCGGCCAGGGCGACCAGATATCGAAGGTCACGCAGGTTCATCCGGGACTCAGCCATAAGGAAGGGCTATCGACATCATAGGAACAATTCATTTCCCGGATCAAACCCGGCCGTCCACAATGCCGCTCCGAGGCGGATTGTCCCTCTCGCCCATGCCTTTCCTACTGGAGTCCCGCAATGCTGACCGTCGGCCAGAAATTCCCCGCCTTCAACCTCAAGGCCACCGTTTCCAACGATCTGAGCAACGCCTTCGTCGATATCGACAACAACACGTACAAGGGCAAGTGGCTGGTCGTGTTTTTCTATCCCAAGGATTTCACATTCGTCTGCCCGACCGAGATCACCGGCTTCGCCAAGCTCAACCAGGCATTCCTTGATCGCGATGCGCAGCTGCTCACCGGCTCGACCGACAGCGAATTCGTGCACCACGCGTG
The DNA here is from genome assembly GCA_028293685.1 of Lysobacteraceae bacterium. Lineage (GTDB taxonomy): Bacteria > Pseudomonadota > Gammaproteobacteria > Xanthomonadales > Xanthomonadaceae > Cognatiluteimonas. The sequence goes on from JAQGOI010000148.1 coordinate 1,515, forward strand.
GCGCACGCATCACAAGGATCTCAACAGCCTGCCGTTCCCGATGCTGGCCGACATCAAGCGTGAACTGGTCTCGGCGCTCGGCATCCTGGGCGACGACGGCGTCGCGCAGCGCGCGACCTTCATCGTCGATCCTGATGGCGTAATCCAGTTCGTCTATGTCACCGCCGGCAGCGTCGGCCGAAACCCGGATGAAGTTCTGCGCGTGCTCGACGCCCTGCAGACCGATGAACTGTGCCCCTGCAACTGGCACAAGGGCGAGCAGACGCTGAAAGTCGCCTGAAAACCGTCCCGTCTCGTCGCGACACGCCGCCTCCCCTGCGGCGTCCCTCCCCCTGTCGCGCGGGTGCAAAGGCGGCTTCGGCCGCCTTTGTTTTGACTGGCACCAGCTATTGGAGAACACCATGAACCTGTCCGAACTGCGCAATGCGTTGCCCGACTACGCCAAGGACCTCAAGCTCAATCTCGACTCGGTGTTGAGCGACACCGGAGCAGCGGGCCTGGAATCGCTGCAGGTGCGCGCGATCGCCTTGGCATCGGCGATTGCGGCCCGCCATGCGCCGCTGGTGGCGGCGATCGAAACCATGGCCACCGAGCAGCTGTCGCCAGAGCAGCTCCACGGCGCAAAGGCGGCGGCGGCGATGATGGCGATGAACAACATCTACTACCGCGCGACACACCTGATCCACAACGATGAGTACGGCCAGCTGCGCACCGGCCTGCGCATGAATGTCATTGCAAACCCGGGACTGGACAAGGTCACCTTCGAGTTGGCATGCCTGGCGGTGTCGGCGATCAACGGCTGTGGAGCCTGCCTGGACTCGCATGAGCGCGTGGTCCGCGAGCACGGGGTTTCCGCGCAGGGAGTGCAGAGCACCCTCAAGATCGCCGCGGTCGTCCATGCCGTCGCGGTCGTTCTCGAGCAGGGAGTCGCCGCTGCCTGAACCCGGGTCGGGATCGTAGGCTTGCAATGCCAATGAGAACCATTATCATTCAGCCATCGAATTGAGCTAATGGCGGCTGAGGCAGCATGTTCGCGATCTGGATCCTGGTGTTCCGGGAGGTGCTCGAGGCGGCGATGATGGTCAGCATCGTCGCCGCGGCCACCCGTGGCGTCACGGCGCGATGGCGTTGGATCGGCGCCGGACTGCTGCTTGGCGTCGCAGGAGCCGCTCTGGTCGCCGCCAGTGCCGGCCGGCTTGCCGAAGCCATGAGCGGCATGGGCCAGGAATGGTTCAACGCCAGTGTCCTGCTGGCTGCAACAGCCATGATCGGCTGGCATGTGGTCTGGATGGCGCGTCACGGACGCGCATTGGCGGCCGATGCCGGCCGCTTCGGCGACGACGTCTCCCATGGCCGGCGACCATTGACAGCACTGATGATCGTGGTCGCACTTGCAGTGCTGCGCGAGGGTTCGGAAGTCGTCCTGTTCGGTTACGGGATGGTTGCCGGCGGCTCGGGGTCGACCGACCTCATCACTGGTGGGCTGCTCGGACTGTTCAGCGGCATCGCGATCGGCGTGGCGATGTATGCCGGCCTGCTGCGTATTCCCATGCGTCATTTCTTCCGCGCCACCAACGGACTGCTGATCCTGCTCGCGGCTGGGCTGGGCGCTGCGGCGGCCGGATTCCTCGCGCAGGCCGACGTGCTGCCGACCTTGGCCAATCCGCTTTGGAACACCAGCTGGCTGCTTGCCGACGATGCCTGGCTCGGTCGCGCGATGCATGCGCTGGTCGGTTACACGGCGCAGCCCAGCGGCATGCAGCTGGTGTTTTACGTCTCGATCGTCGCGTTGTTGGCCGGGGGCGCCCGCATCGCCGCGCCGCGTGGCGACACCGCTCGTGCCGTGCCCGCCGCTTCGCCCACCACCTGAGGAATGATCGTGTCGAAGTGCCGCCTTGCCTTGCTCACCTTGCTGTTGTCGACGACGACATCGCTTGCCTTCGCCAACGAGCCGCCCGAAATCCGCCTGGTGATCCGCGGCCATCGCTTCGTGCCCGCTCAGCTGGTGGTGCCGGCCAATACCAAGGTCAAGCTGATCGTGGTCAATGAGGACGCGACTCCGGAGGAATTCGAGAGCCATGAATTGAACCGGGAAAAGGTGGTCGTCGGTGGCGGCACCATTCCGGTCTACGTGGGCCCCTTGAAGGCGGGTCGGTATCCGTTCTTCGGCGATTTCCATCCGGACCTCGCGCAGGGCTCGTTGCTCGTCGAATAGGCGGTTTTCCCTTTCTGGATTCCGACAGCTGTGCAACCCGCAGCTCAACCCTTGCGTTTGCCTTGAAGAAAACCATGACCTTGTCCGGACTGCCCTTCACCCGCCATGCGCTCCTGCGCGTTGCCCTGTTGTCCTGTTTGTTTCCGGTCAGCCACGTTGCGATGGCCGGCGCTGCCGATGCGGTCTACACGCCGACCGTCGAACAGGGAGAAACCGAATTCGAATTGCGCGGCGGCTATCGGAATTTCGGCGGAGCGCCGGACGAGCACGCATTCGTGTTCGACGTTGGCTACGGCGTCAACAGCCGATGGCGCACGGAAGCGGTGCTCGAATACGCCGCAGAAGGTGGCGAACAAGGCAAGCTCGAAGCGTTGGAGTGGGAGAACGTGTTCGTGCTGACCGAACCGGGCAAGTACTGGATGGATCTCGGACTACTCGCCGAATACGAACACAGCTTCGGCAGCGGCCCTGATGAAATCAAGATCGGTCCACTGCTGCAAAAGGAAATCGGCCCTGCCGTCGCCAATCTCAATTTCCGCTTCACGCGCGAGGTCGGCTCCGGGTCCAGCAACGATACCGGGCTGGACTATCGCTGGCAGGTGCGCTGGCGCGGCAACGAAGCACTGGAGTGGGGCGCGCAGGGACTGGGCGAGCTGGGCACCGTCGATCACCTGAGCCAGGGCGACTGGCACTCCGCCGGTCCTGCGATTTTTGGGACCAGGCGTTTGGCCGGCCGCGACAAGATCCGTTACAACGCCGCTGTCCTGGCAGGGCTCGGCGGTGCAGCGCCCGATGCCGCCGTGCGATTCCAGGTCGAATACGAGATGTATTGAAGTCGCGTCGACTGCGGTGTTGACGGACCGCTC
>JAQGOI010000038.1 GCA_028293685.1 Lysobacteraceae bacterium
CTGATGCCGGTCAGTTTTTCCAGATAGCGGATGAAGGGGCCGGCGTTGAGTTCGTGCACCAGACCCCTGAGAGTGGGACCAAACGCGAACTCGTTGCTGTATCCCAGTTTGTTGACCGTCGCGACAAGGCCGTCGGCATCCGTGGTGTCCATGCGGCGCCAGTCGGAAATGGCTTCAGGCCTCGGAAAATCCGCCATCGCAGCGGCCAGGGCGGACGGTGTGAGAAACTCATCCAGGACGATGTGCGGGAAAGGGGACGCATTGCGGTAGAGCAACGAATCCTCGGCGACGCGCGGCTGGAACTGCTGGAATCGAGTCAGCATGAAGTGTTCCTAATGCCGGAAATGGCGAATGCCGGTGAACACCATCGCGATGTCGTGTTCGTCGGCAGCGGCGATGACCTCGGCGTCGCGCATCGAACCGCCCGGCTGGATCACCGCGCGGATGCCTGCGGTCGCGGCCGCATCGATGCCATCGCGGAAGGGAAAGAAAGCATCGCTCGCCATCGCCGAGCCGGGCACGGCGAGGCCGGCTTCCTCAGCCTTGAGGCCCGCGATCCTGGCCGACACGACGCGGCTCATCTGTCCGGCACCGATGCCGATGCTGCGATGGTCGCGGGCATAGACGATCGCGTTGGATTTCACGTATTTGGCGATTCGCCAGGCAAACAGCAGGTCGTCGAGCTCAGCCGGGGTCGGTGCGCGCTTCGTCACCACCTTCAACTCGCTTCGAGTCACTTCGCGGATGTCGCTGGTCTGCATCAGCAGGCCCGAGCCCACGCGCTTGACGTCGAAGTTGTTTCGGCCTTCGCCGTGCGGGATCTTCAATACGCGCACGTTGGCTTTTTTCTTCGCGTAGTCGAGCGCGGCCGGTTCGAAGTCCGGGGCGATCAGCACTTCGACGAATTGCCGGTCGAGGATGGTTTTTGCCGTCGCTGCGTCGAGAGGGCGGTTGAACGAGATGATGCCGCCGAAGGCCGACGTGGGATCGGTGGCGTAGGCCGCTTCGTAGGTATCCAGGCAGCCATCGCCTTCGGCCACGCCACAGGGATTGGCGTGCTTGACGATGACGCAGGCGGGGCGGTCGAACTGGCGCACGCACTCCCACGCGGCGTCGGCATCGGCCAGGTTGTTGTAGCTCAGCTCCTTGCCCTGCAGCTGGGTAAAGGTCGCCAGGGTTCCGGCAACCGGATACAGATCGCGGTAGAACGCGCCGTGCTGATGCGGATTCTCGCCGTAGCGCAGGTCCATCACCTTGACGAAGCTGCTGTTCTGCTGCGCAGGAAACAACACGCGCTTGCCATCGGCATCCAGCGACGACAGCACGTCGCTGATGCAGCCATCGTATTGCGCAACGCGATTGAATGCGGCGACCGACAATGCAAAGCGTGTGTGTGCCGACAGGCTGCCATCGTTCGCGTCCAGTTCGGCCATGACCGCGCTGTATTGCGATGGGTCGGTCGCAACGGCGACGCGCGCGTAATTCTTTGCCGCCGAGCGCAGCATGGCCGGACCGCCGATGTCGATGTTCTCGATGATGTCGTCCATTGTGGCGTCCGGCCTGGCGGCGACCTGCTCGAAGGGATACAGGTTCAGGACCAGCAGGTCGATCGGCTCGATGCCGTGGACATCCATCACCGCTTCGTCGATGCCCGATCGGCCGAGCAGTCCTCCATGCACCATCGGATGCAGCGTTTTGACGCGGCCATCCATCATTTCCGGGAAACCGGTGACATCGCTGACGTCGCGAACCGGCAGGCCGGCATCGCGGATGGCTTTGGCCGTGCCGCCGGTCGAGACCAGGTCGACCTGATGGCGGGCAAGCACGCGCGCGAGCTCGACGAGGCCGGTTTTGTCGGAAACGGAGAGCAGCGCGCGACGCACGCGTAGACGGTCGGCAGACATGCGGGGAGGTCGAGCGAGGGGCGGCAATTATAACGGCGCGGGCCCCGCCTCGGGCCCCAGATCCTGTGGGAGCGAAGTCAGTCGCGATCGGAATGCGTATCGCCACTCACGTCGCTCCCACAACAGCAAACCAAAAACCTTTACGCGATACCGTAATCGCGCAGTTTCTTGCGCAACGTGGCGCGGTGAATCCCGAGCATCGCCGCTGCGCGGCTCTGGTTGCCGTCGCAGTGGTTCAGCACTTCGGCGAACAACGGGATCTCGAGTTCGCGCAAGGCGATTTCGTAAAGCTCCGTAGTGCCACATCCATCGAGGTCGCGCAGGTAACGACGTACGGAATTGGCGACATGCTCACGCAGGGGTCGAACGCTGGCACGGGTCGGGTTGCCGATGGGATCGGAGCGGTCGGCGGCGTTCAATAAGAGGTCCCCTGCGGCATGCAAACGCGAACGAATAACTCCGCCGGTGCACGACGGGGAAGGGAGTCTAGCGCGGGGTCGTGGCGTGCGCCAATGCCGCCGGCGAACCGGTCAACGCAGATCAAAGGTGAATGCGACGACGTCCGAGGCTGGTTCCATGACGTCCATCGCAATGCTTGCGCTTTGGCCGCTGGCGAGTTCGTTTTGCGTAGGCATGGCGCCCAGATATTCGCTGGGCGCGAACAAGCGCTCGCCCGCGACACGGCCATCGGCGTCGGAAAGCGTCAACAACAAGGCCGGCCACGGTTGTGGCCATCGTGCGTCGTTGCGGAATCCCGCCTCGACATGCAGTACCCCGGGTCGGCGCGGATCGGCGCGCACGTTGCGATCCAGCAGTACGAACGCCGACGGTTGCCGCCATGGCGGCAGGCGGCAGTGCAGGGCGTTGCATAGCATGGAAACCAACGGTCGCCAGCGCGCGTCGGCGGCCAGTTGCACGCGATCGGCCAGCAGACACTGCAACGCCAGGATCAGCGTCAGGATGGGGATGCTTGCCATCATCATCAGACGGCGCACCACGGGGGAAACCGCTACGCGCCCCGGGATCGCAACCGTCGCGGGTGCCGGCTGGACGTCAACGGGCGAATCGACGTCGGCCACGGCCCCCGGCAGGTCAGGGTCGGGCTCCGGCGTGGGCTTTTCATCGGGCAGGGCATCCGGAACCCGTGGTTCCATCAGCGCGGGTTCGGCATTGGCCATGTTTTGACCATCGCCCACCGGATCGGCAATCGCGTCAGCAGGGATTGCAGCGACTTCCTTGATGATCGTTGGCATCACCAGGGACTGCAATGCCTTGCCGCAGCGCGGACAACACTCGGGGACCCGTCCGCTGGCGGGTTCGATCGAGACC
>JAQGOI010000329.1 GCA_028293685.1 Lysobacteraceae bacterium
CGGCAACCAAGCATCTTCAGTGCGGCGACATGCGGGCGCAGCCGGTCGCCATCGCGGGCGAAATCGAAACCGTGGTCCGACGTCACCTGTCCATCGGCATCGGGCACCAGCGTCGCCTGTGTCGGCCGCGCCTGGGCACACAGCGCATGAAAGCCCGGATAGCCCGCGCGCGGGGCGGCCAACGGGTTGCCTTCAAGGTTGAATTCGACGCCATGCGCGCGGCACAACTCCGCCAGTGCCAGGACGTCGTCGCTGCGGATATGGCGCGCATCAGGGCGTGGATGCACGGTGATCCCGTGCGCGCCGGCCTCGATGCAGACCCGCGCCGCGTGCACGACATCGGGCGCGTTGCCGCCGCGTGAGTTGCGCAGCACGGCGATCTTGTTGACGTTGACGCTGAGCGACGTCATCGAAAGCGCCCGTTGTGCTTCAGGTCGCCGGTGGTTCCGTCGGTGGGGCCTGGGCCCGTCGCGCCTCGGCCTCTTCGCGCAACCGTCGCAATTCCTGGGGATCGATCAGCGCCGCTTCGTCGCGCGTGCGGCTGCCGACGCGCTGCGCCAGGAAGCCCAGGGCCCAAGCCACCAGCAAGCCCAGCGCCGCCAGCAGGCACAGACCCATCAGTGCCAGCGACGCGGCCTTGAAGGCGATCGCCAGTGCAACCACGGCCAGCAGCAGGTAGATCCAGTGCATGCGTACGCTCCTCGCAGCAGCGCCGCAGCGCACCGGCTGCGGTCGCGGTCAGTCTACGGGCGATCGCGCCGATGTGGAATCAAGTCGCGGGCAAAAGACGGGTGCGGACGGCTACAGCACCGGCGACAGCAGCCGGGCCAATGCTTCGGGCAGTCGCACCGTCCATAACGGTTGTGCACGGTGTTCGCGCACCCTTGGCGCGCTGGCGAATTCGCCTTCGATCAGGCGAGCCAGTTCGGCGGCGATGGTGGTATCGACAAACAGCATCGAGACCTCGAAATTCAGGCGGAAGCTGCGCGCGTCGAAGTTGGCGGTGCCGATGATCGCGACGTCGTCGTCGACCAGCATCGCCTTGGTGTGCAGCATGCGTGGTCCGTATTCGTAGATCCTGACGCCGGCGAGCATCAGGTCGTCGAAGTACGAGCGCGCGGCGTACGTGACCAGCCGGCTGTCGCTCATTTTCGGCACGAGCAGGCGTACGTCCAGGCCGGCGAGCGCGGCCGAGCTGAGCGCCATGATCGCCGCGGCGCCGGGCACGAAGTACGGCGTCGCCAGCCACACCCGCTGGCGTGCGGAATGGATCGCGCCCACGTGCAGCCGGTGGATTGCTTCCCACGGTGAGTCCGGCCCGGAGGTCAGGACCTGCGCCGCGATCGGCCCGGGTTGGAGTGGTGGCATCACCGTCGCCACCGACGAGATGAAATCGCGCGTTCCGGTGGCGTATGCCCAGTCCTCGACGAACACCTGCTGCAACGAGCGCACGCAATCGCCTTCCAGGCGCACGTGCAGGTCGCGAAAGGCATCGCTGCGCAGGCGCTCGTTCTCGTCGTCGGTCACGTTGATGCCGCCGGTGAAGGCGACGTTGCCGTCGATCACCACGATCTTGCGATGCGAGCGCAAATTGAGCCACGGCCGCTTCCAGATCCGGCCGAAGCGCATCGGATGGAACCACGCGACTTCGCCGCCAGCGGCGAGCAGGGGCGCGAAGAAGCGGCGCGGACAGGAGGACGAGCCGACCGCGTCCAGCAGCAGGCGCACGATCACGCCGTTGCGCGCGCGTTCGACCAGCGCGTCGCGCAGGACGGTTCCGGTCGCGTCGGCGGCGTAGATGTAGTACTCCAGATGGATCTGGTGCCGTGCGGTGCGTACGTCCGCGAGCAGGGCGTCGTAGGTCGCTCCGCCATCGACCAGCAGGCGCACGACGGTTGCCGTGGTCACCGGCAGGCCGGTCGTCGCCCGCGCCAGCCGTTGCAGCTCGCGTGCTTCGGGGGCGGCGATGGGGCCCTCGGCCGGCGGCAAGGCGACCTTCGAACGCGCGCGGCGCAGACGCTGGCGCTTGATGCGCTGGGGGCCGAGCACGAAATAGATCAGAAAGCCGATGTAGGGCAGCGCGGCCAGGCCGAGCAGCCAGCCCAGCGTCGCCACCGGTGCGCGCTTCTGCAGCACGATCCAGCCGCCGAGCCAGACTAGGTAACCGATCCATCCCAGCGTGAGGTAGAGCGTGTAGTGCTCGAACTGGTGCAGCCATGACCAGGCAACGTGCAAGGCATCGAGCATGAAGGGTTCAGCCGCGTGTCGCGGGCGTTGCGACCCACGCAGCGTAGGCTGTCGCGGTGGACGATGCACGCAAACCGCTGTCACCGATCAAGGGTCGCGGGGCCGCTTCGCAGGTCAGCGGACGGTTCGAAAAGACCATCGCGCACGGCGAGGACGACGGCTGGGGTTCGGTTTACGCCAATGCCGTCGACGACGACAGCGGCATGCTGCCGACCCAACCCGATACGCGCGTCACCGACGAGCGCGCGCGCTCGATCATCAGCCGAAACCAGTCGCCGGACGTCGGCTTCAGCCAGTCGGTGAATCCGTACCGCGGTTGCGAGCACGGCTGCGTCTATTGTTTCGCGCGACCCTCGCATGCGTATCTCGACCTGTCGCCGGGACTGGATTTCGAGACCCGCCTGTTCGCCAAGACCAACGCCGCCGAGCAGCTGCTTCATGAATTGTCCAAGCCCGGCTACGTGCCGTCGGCACTGGCGCTGGGCATCAACACCGACGCCTACCAACCGATCGAGCGCCGCTATCGCATCACCCGCGAGGTGCTCGAGGTGCTGGCGCAATGCCGGCATCCGGTGAGCTTCGTCACCAAGAGCGCGTTGATCACGCGTGACATCGACCTGCTCGCCGACATGGCGCGGGCGCGACTGGTGAGCGTGTACTTCTCGATCACCACCCTGGACAACCACCTGGCGTCGAAGATGGAGCCGCGCGCCACCGCACCGCACGGCAAGCTGCGCGCGATGCGTGCATTGAGCGATGCCGGCGTGCCGGTTGGCGTCATGGTCGCGCCGGTGGTACCGATGATCACCGACCACGAACTCGAACACATCCTGCAGGCGGCGCACGAGCATGGCGCGCGCGCCGCGGGTTATGTCCTGCTGCGCCTGCCGCATGAGCTCAAGCAGGTCTGGCGCGAATGGCTGGAACTGCATTACCCGCAGCGCGCCGCGCACGTAATGAGCCTGATCCGGCAGATGCGCGGCGGCAAGGATTACGACAGCCGGTTCGGCGTGCGCTCGCGCGGCGAAGGTCCGTTTGCGCAGCTGCTCGCAACCCGGTTCGCGAAAGCCCACGCGCGCCTGGGATATGGTCGTTTACCCGGACTGGACACGACGCAGTTCATGCCGCCGCGACCACCCTCGGCGCAGGGCGATCTGTTCGCCACCGGAGCTTGAGCGCGTTCACGACCAGCAGCGCAGCACCGACGCGGAATCGTACGGCCACCGTTGCGATGACCGATTGCTCACATCCGCGCGCCGATAATCAGCGCCCGTTGTTCGCGCAATCGCCCGGGTGTTTCATGGCAGATAAGGCCGCTGCACGATCCCACCCACAACCGACACCAAAACGCGACATCGTCGTCATCGGCGCGTCCGCGGGGGGCGTGGCGGTGCTGCTCGATCTGGCGGCCGACCTGCCGGAGGATTTTCCTGCCGCCGTACTCGTGGTGCTGCATGTCGGCGCGCACCGCAGCGTACTGCCGGAATTGATGGCTTCGCGTGGTGCGAAACGCGCGCTGCATGCGATCGATGGCCAGCCGCTCCACCACGGCACGATTCTGGTGGCGCCATCGGACCAGCACATGCTGGTGCAGGGAGGCACCATCCGGCTGCAACGTGGGCCCAAGGAAAACCACGCCCGCCCGGCCATCGACCCGTTGTTCCGCTCGGCCGCGCTGGCACATGGACCCCGGGTCATCGGAGTGGTGCTCAGCGGACGGCTGGACGATGGCACGGCGGGACTGCAGGCAATCAAGCGCTGTGGCGGCCTTGCGGTGATCCAGGACCCGGCCGATGCGGAGCAACCCGAAATGCCGGTGAGCGCGCTGGCCCATGTCGATATCGACCATTGCGTGCCTGCGGCGAATCTCGTCGAAACCCTGATGCGGCTGGTCGGCACCCCGGTGGCGGCAGCGCCGCCGGCGCCGGCAGCGCCCTCGGTGTTCGCCAGCGAGCAGGCGATCAGTGACGGAGAGGACAATCCCATGGACCACCTCTACCAGATCGGGCAGCCGTCGCGCTTTGCCTGTCCCGAGTGCAGCGGCGTGCTGTGGGAAATCAACGACACGCAGCCGCGCCGCTACCGGTGTCACACCGGGCACGCCTACACCCTGCGGACGTTGGCGTTTGCCCAGGACGAAAGCGCCGACGAGGCGCTCTGGGCCGCCATGCGCGCGCTGCAGGAACGTGAGGCCCTGCTGCGGGCGTTGGCCGAATCCGGAGACAGCGACGCCGACGGCCGTCAGGGGCAGGACTTGTCCGCCCAGGCCGAGCAGACCGGCAAACACTCCGACCAGTTACGCAGGATGATCGCGTCGGGCTGAAAGTCGGCGGTCCGCAACCGGCAGCGCGCCCTTGGGCCGCTGTGTCCCCGTGTTTGCGGTCGTCACCGGCGCGGCGCAATACTCGGGCTTACGGGCAGCTCATTGTCTGGGGATCATGGCAACCCATTCCACCAACCCAACGCATGATGTCGTCGCGGTGCCGACCACTAGTGTGCCGGAGCCGGGGTTGATCGTTGCGATCGGCGCGTCGGCCGGCGGTCTTGAAGCCTACAAGAGCTTTTTCAGCCACATGCCCCCGGACAGCGGCATGGCCTTCGTGCTGGTGCAGCATCTGGCGCCCGACTGCCACAGCATGCTGGCCGAATTGATCGGCCGCGCCACCCGGATGGAGGTCGTGCAAGCCGCCGATGGCGACGCCGTCGAGGCTGGCCATGTGTATGTCATCCCACCCGACGCCACGCTCACCATCGAGGGCGGCGTACTGCAGGTGCAGACCCCCGCGCCGCCGCGCCAGCACCGCTGGCCCATCGACACGTTCTTCTGCTCATTGGCCGAGGACCAGGGAGACAACGCGGTGTGCGTGGTGCTGTCGGGCAGCGGCAGCGATGGCGCACGTGGCCTGCGGATGGTCAAGGAATACGGCGGCCTGACCGTCGCCCAAGCTGGTTTCGATCATCAGGCCATGAGCGGCATGCCGGCCAGCGCGGCGGCCACCGGACTGGTCGACCATGTCCTGCCGGTCGAGCAGATTCCTTCGCTGCTCATTGCCCACCAGGCGCATCTGCACTCCACGCAATCGCGCAAGGCGCCCGACGGCGTGCGCCAGGACCTGGCGGCGCACCTGCAGGTCATCGCCGCGATCCTGCGCGCCGAAGTCGGACACGATTTTGGCGATTACAAGGAAAAGACCGTCGTGCGTCGCATCCAGCGGCGCATGCAGGTCCTGCAGATGGAGACGGTGCCGGAGTACATCGCGCGCCTGCGCCATGATCCGGAGGAAGTGGTTGCGCTGTTCCGGGAACTGCTGATCGGCGTCACCGAATTCTTTCGCGATCCACCGGCCTTTGCCGCGCTCAAGTCACAGGCCCTGCCAGCGCTGCTCGCGGATAAAGGCGCCGCCGACACGCTGCGCGTCTGGGTGCCGGGTTGCTCGACCGGCGAGGAGGCGTACTCGATCGCCATTGCCATCCGTGAGGCGATCGGCTCGCGTCGAAGTGCACCGAGGGTGCAGATCTTCGCGACCGACATCGACGAGCACGCCGTCGCCGTCGCGCGCGCCGGTCGCTATCACGGACAGCCGACGGGACTGTCGACCGAACGCCAGGAACGCTGGTTCACGCACGATGGCGACAACCTGTGCGTCGACCGATCGATCCGCGAAATGTGCGTGTTTTCGGTGCACAGTGCGATCAAGGATCCGCCGTTTTCGAAACTAGACCTGGTCTCCTGCCGCAACCTGCTGATCTACATGAACCCCCAGCTCCAGCAGCGGCTGGTGCGCCTGTTTCATTACGCGCTGCAACCGGGCGGCTATCTGCTGCTGGGACCTTCGGAAAGCCTGGCGCGCAACAGCGCACTATTCACCGTTCTCGACAAGAAGCAGCGACTCTTCCAGCGGCGCAATGAGCAAGTGGTGGTCGACATGCCGGTTTTCCGGCCGCTGCGTGATCCCAACCGGCCTTTGGCGGGCACCACGCGCGCGACGACGGGTGCCGGTGCGCGTGCCGAGGAGGACAGCCTTGAGCGTGGCGTCCACCGGCTGCTTGAAAAATATTCACCGGCCTACGTGGTGATCGACGGCAACCACGACATCGTTCGTTTCTCGGGAGACACCGGGCGCTACCTGGGGCCGGCGAGCGGAACCGCCACCCTCAATCTGTTCTCGATGCTGCACAAGGGCCTGCGCAGCGCGGCGCGCACCGCCGTGCAACAGGCCTGCTCGCAACGCCGCACCGTCGTGCAGGAGGATCTGGTGCTCACGGTGGATGGCCAGTGCCAGGCGGTTCGACTGATCGCCGCTCCCATGGCCGAAGCCGACGGTGGCAAGGATCTGTGCGTGGTTGCATTCGATGAAATGCAACGGATGGCGGTGGCGGTCGACGCCGCCACGGGCAATGAGGGTTCGCGCATCGCCGCGCTGGAACAGGAGCTGGAAAACAACCGCCAGCAGTTGTACGTCGCCATCGACCAGCAGGAGACCGCCAACGAAGAGCTCATGTCGGCCAACGAGGAATACCAGTCGGTCAACGAAGAGCTGCAGTCGTCCAACGAGGAACTGGAAACCTCGAAGGAGGAAATGCAGTCCATCAACGAGGAACTGCAGACGATCAATGCCGAACTCCAGAGCAAGAACGAGATGCTCGGGCGCTTGAACAACGATCTGCAGAACCTGATGGAAAGCACGCAGATCGCGACGTTGTTTCTGGATACCGACCTGCACGTCACCGGCTTCACCTCTGGCACGCGCGAAATATTCCACCTGCGCCAGAGCGATCGTGGCCGTCCGATCACCGAGATCGCGACACGGGTCCAGTATCCGCAGTTGCAGGAGGACGTACTGCTGGTTCTGCGCACCTTGGCGCCGGTCGAGCGTGTATTGCGCGGCGGCGAAGGCGTTCCGACGTACCTGCTGCGCGTGCGCCCGTATCGCACGGTCGAAAATGTCATCGACGGCGCGGTGCTGACCTTCATCGACATCACCGAGCGCGAGGAACAGGAAGCCGAACGCGCGCGCCTGGCCTCGATCGTGGAGTGGTCCAAGGACGCGATCATCGGCTATTCGCCCGACGGCATCATCACCAGCTGGAACGCCGGCGCCGAACGCGTGCTTGGCTACCGGCCGGGCAGCGTCATCGGTCGCTCGCTGGCGATCCTGCTGCCAAAGGGGCAGGAAGGCGAGTACCCGCAGCTGCTCGCGGCGTGCCGGGATCCGGAGGGACTGCCGAAATTCGAGGTGACCTGGCGGCGCCAGGACGAAAGCGCGATCTCGATCGACCTGTCGCTGTCGCCGGTCAGGGATGCCGCCGGGCAGGTGATCTCCGGGTCGGCGATCGCCCGCGATGTCACCGATCGACGTCGATCCGAGCGCGCCCTGCGCGACAGCGAGTTGCGCCTGACCGCGATCCTGGAGCAGACCTCGATGGGCCTGGCCCAGACCGATTTCGAAGGCCGCTTCGAGCTGGTCAACCCGCGCTTCTGCGAGATCGTCGGACGGACCGCGCGCGAGCTGTACCGGTTGCGCGTGCAGGACATCCTGCATCCGGACGACGCCGACCAGAACCTGGCCATGGTCGGAATGCTGCTGGCCGAACGCAGCCATTTCCAGATCGACGTGCGCTTCATGCGTCCCGACGGCAGCGTGGTGTGGACCAGCAACAGCGTCACCGCGATGCTGGGATCGGGCCAGAAGCCGCGGCACATCATTTCCGCGGTGCTCGACATCACCGAGCAGAAGCGCGCCTCGCAGCATGTCGATTTCATGCTCGACGAACTCAACCACCGTGTGAAGAACACGCTGGCGACGGTGCAGGCCATCGCCCTGCAGACGCTGGCGCGTTCGCCGTCGATGGAGGCGTTCCGCACGGCGTTCAGCGCGCGCCTGCTCGCGCTGTCCAATACCCACAACCTGCTCGCCCACGATGCCTGGACCGGAGTCCAGCTGCGTCAGATCATCGCCAGCGAACTGGCCCCGTACCTGCGCGAGGGCGAGAGTGGCGACGAGGCCGCGCGCGCGCGGCTGGTCGGCAGTGACGTGCTGCTGTCGCCCAAGCGCGGCCTGGCGCTGAGCATGGCCATCCACGAACTGGCCACCAACGCCAGCAAGTACGGGGCCCTGGCCGGCGCCCACGGCGAAGTTACCGTGCGCTGGCACAGCGACGAGGTGCAGGGGATCCCGTGGCTGCACCTGCTCTGGGCGGAGAGCGGCGGGCCCCCCGTAGCGATGCCGACGCGCCGCGGCTTCGGCACGCGCCTGATCACCGAGGGGCTGACCTTCGAGCTGGGTGGAGAGGCGACGCTTGACTACGGCGAAACGGGCGTAAGCTGCGTGATCCACGTCCCACTTTCCGAGGCAGCGTCATGACCCAGCCAACGAGCCAGTGCGTCCTGTTGGTCGAGGACGAGATGTGCCTGGCGATGATGCTGCAGGACCTGCTGGAGGACGCGGGCTACCGGGTGATCAAGGCCGCGCGGGTCGCCGGCGCCATGGCGATGGCGGACGACCAGTCGATCGACGCCGCCATCCTCGACGTCAACCTGGCCGGCAGGGATGTGTTTCCCGTTGCCGACAAGCTGCGCAAACGCGGCGTGCCCTTCATGTTCGCCTCCGGCTACGGCGAGCGCGGCCTGCCGACGGAATTCCAGGGCAGTCCGGTGCTGCAGAAGCCATACGACCCGGCGGCGCTGGAAACGATGTTGAGCAACGTGCTGGCCGAGGGTGTGCGACCGTCCTGAAGGTGTTCGGACGGCTTTGCGTGTTGCGGCAGCGAACAGCCTGGCCCGTCTTGTCGGTTCGTCATCCCGCGAGTGCGGGATCCAAGGACGTCGCTTGGTGTGGTTTGCCTGCGGCGCTTTAGACGCTTTCGCCGTAGGCGAGTTACTTTTCTTTGCGGGGCCAAAGAAAAGTAACCAAAAGAAAGGCCCTTCCCTGGACAGGGCTCACTCGGTAAGCGAGTGGCTCGACCATTTTCAGACTCGCCATCCATGGCTCGGCTGAAAACGGCGCACATCCATGTGCGCCGCCCTACGGGTTGTCATCCGGTAGAGAGCGTCGGTCATCTTTAGAGGCAACAACAAACAGTCATACCCCGCCGCCGTTGCCTTGGCCGCTAAAGATGCACAGCGACCTTTCCATTCCGCAGACCCGGAGGGCGGCGCACAGGACGTGCGCCGTTTTCCGACCGAGCCAGGATGGCGAGTCGGAAAATCCCCGACTGCTTCCGCCACGTAGAGTTAGCTCTGTAATGGGAAAGCTGCTTTCTTTTGGTTACTTTTCTTTGCAGCTCTCAAAGAAAAGTAACTCGCCTACGGCGAAAGCGTCTAAAGCGCTGCAGGCAAACCGCGCAGCAGCGAAGTCACTGATCCGGACTTCGCACTGCAGCCGAGCAATCACGTGATGCCGAGCAAAAAAAACCCCGCCGAAGCGGGGTTTTCCAT
>JAQGOI010000008.1 GCA_028293685.1 Lysobacteraceae bacterium
TAGGTGTCGCGAGATGTTTTTTGGGTCTCGCGATACCTCGCCAGGTGCTCGCGAGATACGTTTCAGGGGTCCCGATACCCCGCGAGGTTGTCGCGAGATGCTTTTCAGGTGTCGCGACCCCTCGCGCGGGTGTCGTGAGAGGTCGCGAAGGTATCCGGATACCTCTTGAGGTTGTCGCGAGTTTTCAGGTTTCGGACTGCTGCTGACGGTCGCTGCAGCAAAGTGCCAGACGCTAGCGGTCCGGGCATGTCGAATGGATGCCTCAGTGCAGATCGACCCGCGCCACCTTGTCCCGATAGTCGCGTTTGGGATCGACGCCCAGCAGCAGCTTGACGCCTGACAGCAGGCTGCTGGCGTTCTCCCAGATCTCGGCATGTTCGGCGTCGAACCGAAGCAACGCGAGTTTCGGATCGTCCTTGCCGCCCCCGAACCAGGCAGCGACGAAGGGATTCCACAGCCGGTCGATCGTCGCCCGGTCGTCGTCCTTGCTCAGCGTGCCCTGCATGCTTGCGAACAGGTCGTGACCCTTCGAACTGAAGTGCACGCAGGCACGCCGGCCTTCGGCCAACTGCTGGACCAGCACGGTGTCATTGGCGGTGAAGAACCACAGCGGCGAACGCTCGCCTTCGACCTGTGTGGTCATCGGGCGGGCGTGGCCACCATCGACGCCGTCCAGGCCAAGCATGACGGTGCGATCGGAGTCTAGTGATTTCCAGAGTCTGCTTTCGAGTTCCTGCGGGGTTGGCATGGGGATTTCTCCGGGCGGGAGTCGCGTTCTAGCAAGGCGCAGGTGAGTGCTGGATCACGTTGCGTCGTCAACCCTTTTTCATCCGGAGCAATCAATGCATCCGCGCGGCGGCGCGCCGCATATACATGGATTGTTCCCACCGTCGAGGTTCACATGGTCGACTACGCGTGATGCACCTGCGTGCGGCATTCCGCCGGTGCACGCCTGGCGGGCGATGGCACCACGCTGCTCAATCACGTGACCATCCGCAAACTGGGCCTTCGCGTCGGTGGAACCACCGAGTATTTCCAGCGCGGGCGCGCACAGGTGCCTTCAATCGCGCGGTAGCCCGTGTGGACCCGCCCACTTCCAGACCGCAGCGCGTGTCCTGAATCCGCCCCCTTCATCCGTCTTACAATTGAAGGCAGCCAAGGGGATCGCGTCGCGATGGCACTGTTCGCCGAACTCAAGCGACGCAAGGTCTTCAAGGTAGGGGCGGCCTATCTGGTGGTTGCGTGGGTGGTGGTGCAGGCGGCATCGATCGGGTTCCCCGCGTTCGACCTGCCGCCCCGGGTGCTGCGCCTGTGCATCCTGGTTGCGGCGCTGGGGTTCCCGCTGGCGCTGGTGCTGTCATGGGTGATCGACGTGACGCCCGAGGGGCTGCGGTTCGATCCGGCGACGCGCGGCAACAAGCGCCTGGCGAGCGTCGCCGTGCTGATGGTGGTGCTGGTGCTGGGCTGGTATTTCCAGGGGCAGCCAGCCTTCCACCCGAACACCCCGACATCGGCACCGGTCGCGCCCGATGCGCATTCGATCGCGGTGTTGCCCTTCGTCAACATGAGTACGGACAAGGAGCAGGATTATTTCTCCGACGGCCTGTCGGAGGAACTGCTGAACATGCTGGGGCAGGTGCCGCAGCTGCGGGTGATCGCGCGCACGTCGTCGTTTTCGTTCAAGGGCAAGGCGGTCGATGTCGCGACGATCGCCCGCGCGCTCAACGTCGCCAGCGTGCTCGAAGGCAGCGTGCGGAAGTCCGGCACGACCCTGCGCATCACCGCGCAACTGGTTCGTGCGTCCGACAGCACGGAACTGTGGTCGGCGATCTACGACCGCGAACTCACCGATGTTTTCAAGGTGCAGGACGACATTGCCGGCGCCGTCGTCACTGCGTTGAAAGTGAGGCTGCTGCCTGCGCAGCACGTGACCAATCCACACCGCACCCGCGATTCGCGTGCATATACGCAGTATCTGCTGGGCAACCAGTTCTTCAATCGCGCCACGGCCGACGGCTACCGTCGTGCGACCGTCGCCTACCGCCAGGCCATCGCGCTTGATCCGGAATATGCCGCCGCCTACGCCGGACTGGCGGTCGCCGAGGTGTTCTCCGCGGATTCCGCCGAGAGCACCGCGGAGAATGCCGCCGCGAAGGAGCGGGGGCTTACCGCCGCCGACAAGGCCATCGCACTCGCTCCGGGCCTGGCCGATGGCTACACGGCGCGCGGCTGGATGCGATCGAACTTCACCTGGGACTGGGCAGGTGCCCAGTCGGATCTGGAAACAGCGCTGGCGATCGATCCGAGCAACAGCACCGTGCAGCGCCGGTACGGACAGCTGCTGGGCAGCCGGGGCCGTCTGCCCGAGGCGATCGCCGCGGTCCGCAAGTCGGTGGCACTCGACCCGCTGTCCGCGCCTCCCTGGAGCAACCTGGGCTACTACCTGCTCGCGGCCGGCGAGATGGACGAAGCCCGGCAGGCATTGCAGCACGCGCTGTCGATCAACCCTGAAAGCACCTATGCGCAGGTCAACCTGGCGACACTGGAGCTGCGGCAGGGCCACACGGCAAAAGCGCTGGACATGTTCCGTCAAAGCGATGACACCTTCCGCCCGTACGGCATTGCCTTGGCCGAACACAGCCTGGGCCATCCGCGCGAATCACAGCAGGCGCTGGATTCGCTGATCGCCGGCTACGCGCAGGACTCGGCCGCCCAGGTCGCCGAGGTATACGCGTGGCGAGGCGAGACGGACAAAGCGTTCCAGTGGCTGGATCGCGCCTATGCGCAACACGATGGCGGCTTGTCCGACCTGCTGATCAATCCGATGCTGGTGTCGCTGCGTGCAGACCCGCGCTTCCAAGCACTGGCGCGCAAGCTCGGACTGGCGACGCGTTAGCACCGGCCAGGGAAGGCGAGTCGCAGGCTTTGACCACGCCTGCGACCGACATTTGCAACACTGGCGGTTCGTCTCCCATCGGATGTCCCCATGCTTCTCTTCGAGCCGCTGACCCTGGGCAACGTCACCCTGCGCAACCGGATCGCGGTGTCGCCGATGTGCGAGTACTCCGCGATCGACGGCGTGCCCAACGACTGGCACATGGTGCACCTGGGCAGCCGTGCCGTCGGTGGCGCCGGACTGGTATTCACCGAGGCGACCGCCGTGTCGCCGGAAGGACGCATTTCCCTGGGCGACACCGGGTTGTGGAACGACACGCAGCAGGCGGCGTGGGCACGCATCGCCAGGTTCGTTGCATCGCAAGGGGCCGCTCCGGGCATCCAGCTCGCGCATGCCGGGCGCAAGGGCAGTACACAGGTGCCATGGGATGGCGGCAAGGCGCTGCCGGCCGGGCAGGGCGGGTGGACGCCGGTCGCGCCCAGTGCGCTGCCGTTCGCTGGCGACTATCCGATGCCTGCGGCGCTCGATGCGGCCGGAATCGCCAAGGTCGTCGCGGATTTCGCGGCGGCCACCGTGCGTGCGCGCGACGCCGGATTTCGCGTGGTCGAAATCCACGCCGCGCACGGCTACCTGTTGCACGAGTTCCTGTCGCCGTTGTCCAACCGGCGCGACGACGCCTACGGTGGAACGCTCGTCAATCGCGCACGCTTGCTCCGCGAAGTCGTGGCCGCCGTGCGCAATGCATGGCCGGCGCCGGCGCCGCTGGTGGTGCGTGTGTCGGCAACCGACTGGGCGCAGGGTGGCTGGGACATCGACGAATGCGTCGATCTCGCGCGCTGGCTCAAGCAGGACGGCGTCGACCTGATCGACTGCTCCAGCGGCGGCACTGTCCCGAATGCAGCGATTCCGGTTGGGCCGGGCTACCAGGTGCCGTTCGCCGCGCGGATCCGACGCGAGGCCGGCATCGCGACCGGCGCGGTCGGGATGATCACCGAGGCGCGGCAGGCGGACGACATCCTGGTGCGGGGCGACGCCGACCTGATCCTGCTGGCGCGCGAACTGCTGCGCGATCCGTACTTTCCGCGACGCGCGGCTGCGGAGCTCGGTGTCAAAATCGAAGCGCCGGTCCAGTACGGAAGAGCGTGGTGACCGGCGGCGTCACGCGCGATCCGTAGGATGCGTCGGCGTCCAACGTCAGGAATCGCATTCAATGTGTGAGCAGGAAATGCCAGGTTCGGCCACCCGGCGAGTGCCTGTGGGCGAACAGGTCAACGGCTTTGCCTCGAACATCCTGGAAAGCATCACCGAGGGCGTGTTCACGCTCAACCGGCGTTGGGAGTTCAGCTATCTCAATCGCGAGGCCTACCGCATCCTCGACCGGCAACCCGGCGACCTGCTCGGCAGAGTGCTGTGGGAGGAATACCCCGGACTGGAAGACACCGAATTCGGGCACGCTTACCAGCGAGCCATGGTCCAGCGGGAGAAGGCATCCTTCGTTGGTTTCTACGATGGTCACTCGCGCTGGTAC
>JAQGOI010000046.1 GCA_028293685.1 Lysobacteraceae bacterium
TCGCGCGTCGGCGCGAGCAGCATCGGCATGTCGAGGTTGATGTCGGCGATCAGGGCGCCGGGCGGATGCGATGCCAGCCATTGCGCGCCGAGCAGGCCCTGTTCCTCCGCGGTCAGCGCCGCGAACAGCATCGATCGGCGTGGCGCGTGCGGCAGCGCGTGCAACTGGCGTGCCGTCTCCAGGATGATGGCCACGCCCAGCGCGTTGTCCAGCGCGCCGTTGTAGATGCGGTCGCCACCGACACCGGGCGCGGCGACGCCCAGATGATCCAGGTGTGCGCTGTACAGCAGGAACTGCGTGGCCAACGCGGCATCGCTTCCTGGAATCGCCGCAAGCACGTTGCGACTGTCCGCGGCTTCGGTGTGCGTGCGCGCGGACATCGCCAGCGTGACCGGCAGCGCGAATCCATGCAGTTGACCGAAGTGCGCAGCAGCGGCAAGTCCGGCAGCGGTGTGACCGCTGCCGTCCAGCAACAGGTCTGCCGCCGCCGCGCTGACCCGCGCCACGACGCGCAGCTGCGGAAGCGTATCGATGCCGTGCCCGGCGGCATCGCGCAGGCACAACGCCGGTCGATCCCAGCGTGCGCTGCGTTGCGACCACGACACCTGCGCTTCGTCTTCTGCGGTGTCGATGAAGACGACACCGATGGCGCCGCGCGCGGCGAGCGTGTGCAGCTTCTGTGCGGGCGATGCCTCGACCGCGCGGCGGTCGTCCGCGAAACGCGCCGGTGCGCCGCCGAGCACCACGGCGATTCGGCCGCGCAGGTCGAGGCCGGCGAGATCGTCGTGCTGCAGGTCCGGCGCGGACACGCCCTGACCGACGAACACGGCCTTCGCGCGCACCGCGTCCTGGGCAAGATCGCAATTGGGATCGGGCAGGAAATGATCGCGGAAACGCAGGTGGATGGTGCGATCGGTGCGGACGACATCGAGCACGGAGCCTTCGGCCAGGCGGGTGGCTTTCAACAGCGGCACGCGCTGGAAGAAGGTGCCGCCATCGCCGGCCGGTTGCAGGCCCATCTGGCGAAAACGTGCGGCAACGGCATCGGCCGCGCGATCGAAGCCGGGCGTGGCGGTTTCGCGACCCTGCATCGCATCGTCGGCCAGCGCGCGCACGTCACTGCGGATGCGTTCGGCGGCCACGTCCCGCGCCTGCACGGCCGGTGGCGGCGACGCAGGCTGGCAGCTGCACAGCAGCGCGAAGAGCAGCAGCTTCGACAGGCGTGCGAGGCGTGGCATGGCGGCGTCCGGAAAATTTCTGCGACGCTAGCACAGCCGCCGCAGCGACCCGCGGCCGTGCGAGCGGCGCTTGCAAAAAAAAACGGCCATCGTTCGATGGCCGTCCGGAGGACTACGGTTGACGGGAATCAGAAACGGTATTCGGCGCCTGCCGTCAACGTATTGGCGGTGACGTCCACATTCTGGCCGCTGCCCTTGTTGTGATCCCAGTTGAGGCTCAGGCCGAAGTTGTGGTTGAGGTCGTAACCCACGCCGGCGCCGACATAGGGCTTGGTCGACGTCGCGCTGTCCTTGCCAAGGCCGGCAATCGATTCCTGGACCTTGCCACGGCTGACGCCGACGCGGCCGTCGACGAAGAAGCCGTTTCCGTCGCTGCCGAAGTTCTTCTTGCCCACGACGCCCACGCCGATCGCGTTGAGCTTGACGTTGCCGTCGTTCGGGGTGGCGTAGGTGAAGTCCTTGTCGTAGAGGTTGCTGTAGAAACCTTCGACCGCGAAGTTCGGATTGAAGTAGTAGCCGGTGCGGAACGAATATGCGCTGTCGTGGTCGCTGTTGCCGCCCACTCCGGAAACATCGGCGTTGACGTGGCTGCGTCCAGCTTCTCCGCGTACGAACCACTGGCCGTCGGTGTCGGCCGCCGATGCGGCGGAGGACAGGCCGGCAAGCGCCAGTGCCGACGCAAGGATGAGAGTCTTTTTCATGGGGGATTCCTGTCTGTTGTCGTGATGCCCGTTCATTGGGCGTCGGCAGGCTATCCGGATGCGAATGAACCGCGTTTGTGGCTGGCGAATCTGTTTGCGGAACTTCTGCTCAGTCCCTGTTCGGAAGCCGCACCACCACGGGACCAGGCGACGTTTCCGTGCGTATCCACAGCACCGGTACGTCGTCCGGTCGCGGCGGCTCCAGCGGATCGGCCGCGGAGTCGGGAAAGTCGTCCTCCTCCCACGAGTACCGCTTGCGCGGCGCCATGGCGTCGCTGCGACGGAACAACCACGCGCCAAGCAGGCCAGCCAGGGCGCCGCCGAAGTGCGCCTGCCACGACACACCCGCTTCGTGCGGCAGCACCGTCAGCAACATGCCGCCGTAGAGGAAGAACGCGATCATCGCCGCCGCGATCGCGGGACGGTCGCGACGTAGCAGCCCGAGACCGAACACCAGGAACATCAGCCCGTGCGCGACGCCGCTGGCGCCCAAGTGGCGCGTGCCGGCTTCACCGAGCATCCAGGCGCCAAGGCCCGACCCGAGCCACAGCAGCGGCAGCGCTCGCACCGTGGCGCGCGGATACACCATGCCCGACAACGTGCCCAGCAGCAGCAACGCCACCGCGTTGGCACCCAGGTGCTCGGGCGAGCCGTGCAGCAGCGGCGCGGTGACGATGCCAATGAGCCCGGGCCAGGCATGCGGCGCGATCGCCAATGGGCGCCAGTCGAAGGTGTGCTGGGCAGCGAAGGCCACGGCCAGCACCAGCACCGCGGCCAGGCTGGCGTTGAGCGCGCGCTGCAGGCGACGGCGATCGGCCGTGCGTTGCTGCGGGGTGTCGGGAACCGGCTCGGGCGTGGATAGATGCATGTGCAAGGTGATGGCGGCGCCGGTCGTCAATGCAAGGCCGCCGCCCGCGAACGACGGGTAGCAGCGAACGGCTGGAAAACACCGCCACGTAGAATGCCGCTGATGAATGCCGATCTCCCCACCGTCCGCCTGCGCAATCCATGGCGCTCCAGCCACCCGTGGATCTTCCAGAAGCTGGTCGAAAAACCCGTAGCCAAACCCAAACCCGGGACGATCGTCGACATCATCGGCGTCGATGGCGAGTGGATCGGTCGCGGCTTCTACAACGGCCACTCGCGCATCGCGCTGCGCATCCTGGAAACCGATCGGGATGTCGCTGTCGATGCGGCCTGGTTCGCGCGCCGGATCGCCACCGCCGTCGCCCTGCGTCGGGAGGTGCTCCAGCTGGACGCCGTCTCCGACGCCTGGCGCGTGGTGCATTCCGAAGGCGATGGGCTCAGCGGCCTGGTGGTGGACCGCTATGGCGACCTGCTGGTCGTGGAGTACTTCAGCGCCGGCATGTTCCGCCATCGCGAATGGATCTACGAAGCACTGGCAGCGCAGTTTCCCGGCTGCCGTTTCCATGCCTTCGCCGACGAGCACGTGCAGAAGCAGGAGAGTTTCGATTTCCGCGGAAGCGAACCGGCGCAACCGGCGATCATCACCGAGCACGGCATCCGCTTCCGCGCCGATCCGGCCGGTGCGCACAAGACCGGGTTTTTTGCCGACCAGCGTGACAGCCGGCAATGGTTGTCACAGCATGTCGCCGGCAAGCGCGTGCTCGACCTGTGCTGCAACACCGGCGGCTTCGGCATCTACGCCGCGGTGCGCGGCGCGTCGGAAGTGGTCGGCATCGACATCGACGAGGACGTGCTGGCGATCGCCAAGGGCAATGCCAAGCTCAACGACGCGCATGTCAAGTTCGTACAGGCGGACCTGTTTCCATGGCTGCGCGATGCCGGCAATCGCGGCGATCTGTACGACGTGGTGATTCTCGACCCGGCCAAACTGACGCGCGATCGCGACCAAGTCATCCCGGCGCTGAAGAAGTACCTGGACATGAACAAGCTCGCGCTCGGCGTGCTCAAACCCGGCGGGCTGCTGGCGACGTTCTCGTGCACCGGCCTGGTCAGCGAGGACGAGTTCCTGGGCATGCTGCGGCGCGCCGCGTTTTATGCCGGGCGCACGCTTCAGGTGCTCAAGGTCGCCGGCGCCGGCCCGGACCATCCGTTCCTGGCGCACGTGCCGGAGTCGCGTTACCTGAAAGCGGCGTTCTGCCGCGTGCTGGATTAGGTGGCCCCGCGAGCTGGACCGTGGACGGAGCGGTCAGTGCAGCCACTCGTCCGGACCAAGCCGGGCCGAGAAACGATTGCCGACGTGACGGCTGATGTAGGTACTCAGGCCGTGACCCTCGCGCGCGATCGCCTTCATCCGGTTGACGTGGCGGCGACCGGGGCAATCGTGGCTGTACAGGTACACGCTGCCATCGTTGAACTGCACGGCGATCAGATCCGGCATCACGGCATATGCCACCACCCCCGAATGCCCACTCTCATCCCGGTAGCGGTGGAACGGTGGTTTCCGTGGCGCAATGACAGCTTCCATGCCCGACCGATGCTATGGCGGCCGAAGTGTGCGCGCGATGAAGTGGCGCAGGTGATGAGACGGTGAGCGGTAGACTGGCGACATGACCCAGAGCGCCCTGCTTTTCATCTTCATGGCCGCCCTCATCGTCGCCATCGTGTTGCTGGTGGTGCTGGTGCGCCGCCGCCCCGCGGCTGCGCTGGAGGCCCACCGCGTCGCGCTCGAACAGGCGTTGCGCACCGAACTGCGGGACGGCCGCGCCGAACTGCGCCAGCAGCTG
>JAQGOI010000152.1 GCA_028293685.1 Lysobacteraceae bacterium
CCGAACTGCTGCCCGACGGGATCCCATGTGCGATCCCACAGAAACCCCAGACCGAACTTCTGCAGCGCGGCGTGCCCACCCCAGACCATCGACAGTGCGGCGGCTCCGAGCGCTACCAGCACGAACACCCCCGCCGCGGTCACCAGCCAGCGGAAACCACGGTCGGCCGTGACGTCGTGCGTGGCGTGCCGGCCAGCGAGGGGCAGGGGTAATGCGCTCATGGGCTGTCGCGATCTGCCTAGTGCTTGAATTCGCGCGACCAGTACGCTTCAACCTGCTGTACCAGCTCGGGCGGCAGCGGTACGTAGTCCAGCGACGTCGCCTGCGCCTGGCCGTTTTCAAGCGCCCACTTGAAGAAAGCCAATGCTTCCCCGGAGCGCTTTGCAACCTTCGGTTGCTTGTACATCAGGATGAAGTTGGTGGCTGTAATCGGCCAGGCCGTTGCACCCGGCGCGTTGGTGATCACGAGGTTGAAGTCCTTCGCGTTCGCCCAGTCGGCGCTTGAAGCGGCTGCCTGGAAGCTCGCAGCATTCGGCTCGATCCACTGGCCCGCTGCATTCTGCATGGAGGTGTAGGTCATGCCGTTCTGCGAGGCGTAGGCAAGCTCGACATACCCGATCGAGCCCTTGATCTGCTTGACGTACGCGGCAACACCCTCGTTGCCCTTGCCACCGATCCCAGCTGGCCATTGCACGGACGTGCCTTCGCCGACCCTGCTCTTGAACGCAGGGCTCACCTTCGACAGATAGCTGACGAAATTGAACGTCGTGCCTGAACCATCGGAACGATGCACGACGTTGATCGTGGACGCGGGAAGTGAAGTGCCAGGATTCAGCGCCGCGATGCGTGGATCATTCCATCGCGTGATCGCGCCCAGGTAGATGTCGGCGAGTACAGGTCCGGTGAAGCGCAACTTCCCGCTCGCGATCCTCTCGAGGTTCACCACCGGTACCACGCCGCCAATCGCCGACGGGAATTGACCAAGGCCCGACGCGGCCAGCTCCTCGCTGGAAAGGGGCTTGTCCGTCGATCCGAAATCCTCGGTGCCGGCCTTGATCTGCGCAATGCCACCGCCCGATCCGATCGACTGATAGTTGATTTTCTGGCCGGTGGCCTTGTTGTAGGCGGACGACCACTGGGACAGCAGCGGATAGATGAACGTGGCGCCGGCGCCAGTGATCCCGGCCGACTTCTGATCCGTGCTGGCCGTGGGTGATGGGGCAGTACCCGGTGCGGTGGCTGCTCCATTCGTTGCGGGCTTGCAGCCGGCAACGGCGAACAGCAGCGCGGAAGAAAGCGTCAGGGCGGCAAAGCGAATGGAGTTTTTCATGCGGACCTCAAACCTTGCGGTTGTTGGAATCCGCTATGAAATGATGTTTTTGTTACACGCCGATGACAGGCCCATCCATGGCCGGAGCGTGGTGGTCGCTCGCGGTCCGGGCGAAGTCCTGCAGGAATTCGTCGACCGCCTCCCGCTGCGTCGCCCAGGAGGTCACCAACCGGATGGCTGAGCGGTAGGCATCGACACGAGACCAGACGTGAAAGGCGTAATGAGCGCGCAGTGCGTCGATCTGCGTGTCCGGAAGGATTGGAAACACCTGGTTGGTCACCGGCTCGCTGAGGAAGCTGACGCCGTGTGCGCGCAATCCATCGGCAAGGCCGGCGGCCATGGCGTTGGCGTGGCTGGCAAGTTCGAAATAGAGGCCGCCTTCAAACAGTGCGGCGAACTGGGCGCCCAGAAGCCGCCCCTTGGCGAGCAACGCACCACGTTGCTTGAGATGAAACCGGAAGCGATCCTGCAGCGACGGGTCGTTGATGACGATGGCTTCGCCCAGCAGCGCCCCGTTCTTGGTGCCGCCGATATAAAGCATGTCGACCAGCGCCGACAGCTCGGGCAGCGTGATATCGGAAGCGCGACTGGCCAGCGCCGGTCCGATGCGCGCACCGTCCACATACAGATACAACCGCAACTCGCGGCATGTCGTGGATAGCGCGGTCAATTCGGCCTTGCTGTAGATCGTCCCGGTCTCGGTGGCCTGCGACACGTACACGACCCTGGGCAGAACCATGTGTTCGTCGCAATGCTGCGCGACGACGGCCCGCACCTGGCCTGCTTCAAGTTTGCCGTCGCGTGCCGACAGTACATGGACCTTGTGGCCCGTAGCTTCGATCGCGCCTGTTTCGTGCACCAGGATATGCGCGCTTTCGGCGGCGATCACCGACTCGTATGGCTTGAGCATGGACGCCAGTGCGATCAGGTTCGCCTGCGTGCCGCCGGAGACCAGGTGGACCGCGGCTGCGGGATTTCCGGTGGCTTGGCGCAGCAGCATTGTCGCCTGCAGCGACAGCGCGTCTTCGCCGTAGCCAGCCTCCTGTCGCAGGTTGCTGTGCGCGAGGATCTCCAGGACGCGTGGATGAGCGCCTTCGGAGTAGTCGTTGAGGAAGCTGTATTTGTACATCGTATGGATTGCGAAACGGACGCGCCTGATTGAGCAATAGTAAGGGCGGGGCATCGAACGGGACAAGGCGGCCAGATGCATTCGCGCAGGGAGCATGCGTGCATCAGCCGAACAGGCCGGCGGTCGCGGCAGTATCCATCCCCGATGACACGTGCGACGTGCGCGTTGCACACGCGTGAAGCGACCGTTCGCAACGCTGTCACGGTGCGGGGCGAGAATCCAGTTCCCGTCACTGGAAGGAGACGCTCCATGGATCCCGCTTTCGCCCAGGCCGTTGGAGGCATCAGCATCGTGTTTGTCCTCTTCGGCTGCCTGCTCGCCATCCTGTGGGTGCTGGTGCCGTTCGCGGTCTTCGGCATCAAGCCACTGTTGCGTCGGCTAATCGCCCAACTCGAAACGATCGAGAAACAGAACGTCGCCGTGATTGCGGCCCTGCGGGAATCGCGTCCGGTCGTGCAGCCCGTCGTCGTCCGCGATGACCGGCCGCTGGTGCCCTGAAGGAAACGTCTGGTTTCGATCCCCGCGTTACGCGTCGTGACTGTAGACGATGAAACCCTTGTGCTCGGCTACCGCGTCGTACAGGCGGCGCCCTGCGGCGTTGGTCACGTGAGTCTGCCAGTACACGCGATTGACGCCGGCTGCCGAAGCTTCGCGATAAACGGCTTGGATCAAGGCCCTGCCCACGCCGCGGCCCCTGGCGGATTCAACGGTGAACAGATCCTGCAGGTAGCACGTTGGTTCGACCCGCGTGGTGCTGCGATGGAACAGGTAATGCGTGAGGCCGAGCAGTTGGCCATCGGCGTCGGCGACCAGCGCGAACACCGGCTCGTTGACGTCGAAAAAGCGTTGCCACGTGGACTGGGTGATGGCCGGCGCCAATGCGGTTGCGCCGTGGCGGCCATAGAACGCGTTGTAGCCATTCCATAGCAGCGTCCAGGCAAGGAGGTCGTCGGGCCGTACGTTGCGCACGAAGATCGAGAGCGGCGCAGGCGATGGAGCATTCATCTGATCACCTTGTGGGGTCTCCGCGATCCGGTCGATGGTATATGGCATGGCTCGCGTAAGCCGGTCAAAGACCTGTAAAAAAGCCAGTGGGCTCATGCCGGCTTTATTGGCATTGAATCCAGAACGTTGCGCGGAGTGATCCCGGAATAACCCGATCCAGCCAAAAAAAGGCCAAAAAAAGCGGGCCTGGAAGGCCCGCAAGGACTGGATCAGGAGTTGCCTTGTTGCTTAGTACGGCATGTTCTGCGTCCAGTAGCCTTCGATCTGGCTCACCAGGGCATCGGGAAGCGGCACGTAGTCGAGCGCTTTGGCCTGGGCATCGCCGTTGGCATAGACCCACTTGAAGAATTCCTTGGCCTGCTTGGCGCCAGCCAGGTTTTTCGGCTGCTTGTACATCAGGATGAAAGTGGTGGCGGTAATTGGCCAGGCCTTCTCGCCCGGAGCATTGGTCATCACAAGATAGAAGTCTTTTGCATTGGTCCAGTCGGCACTGGCGGCCGCTGCCGAGAACGCCTCGTCAGAAGGGAGAACGAAGTTGCCGGCGGCGTTTTTCAGGCGTGTGTACACCA
Organism: Lysobacteraceae bacterium; assembly: GCA_028293685.1. Lineage (GTDB taxonomy): Bacteria > Pseudomonadota > Gammaproteobacteria > Xanthomonadales > Xanthomonadaceae > Cognatiluteimonas. Next base: position 4,034 of record JAQGOI010000152.1, read on the forward strand.
TCTTGTTCTGCAGCGCGTACGAGAGCTCGACGTATCCGATGCCCCCAGTGATCTGCTTCACGTAGGCAGCGACGCCTTCGTTGCCCTTGCCACCGATACCGGCTGGCCAATGGACTGACGTGCCTTCACCGACTTTGGATTTCCAGTCGCCGTTGACCTTGGACAGGTAGTTGACGAAATTGAAGGTCGTGCCCGAACCGTCGGAACGATGGACAACCGTGATTTTTTTGGCCGGCAATGTCACGCCGCTATTGAGCGCGGCGATTGCGGGGTCGTTCCACATGGTGACTTTGCCAAGAAAAATGTTGGCAAGGGTCGGGCCGTCGAGCTTCATCGCTCCCGATGCAACGCCGGGAATGTTGACAACGGGCACGACGCCGCCGATCACCGAGGGGAATTGGGCCAAACCGCTTTTGGCGAGATCATCAGGCTTCATTGGTGCGTCGGAAGCGCCAAAATCGACGGTTGCCGCTTTGATCTGGGCGATACCACCGCCTGACCCGATGGATTGGTAGTTGATCTGTTTGCCGGTCGCCTTGTTGTAATCGGCCGACCATTTGGACATCGCGGGGTAGACGAAGGAAGATCCTGCGCCAGTGACATCCGCGGCTTGCGCGCTTCCGACAAGAGCAGTCGCGATCAGGACAGCGGCACTGAATTTGAACGTGTTGAACACGGATGTTCTCCTGGAAATTGATGGGTCCTGGCGGATCGTCGTATTGTATAGCTAAGCGATGACAGCACCCTGTAATGCGGATGACAGCTGGATGACAGCGCTGTGTCCGTCTGGCCGAATGCAATAAAAGAGGGCGCGACCCAGGTCGCGCCCTACGATCCAGGTCGGCATTACCCTCATCGGCATTTTCAACGGCGCCTTCGGTGAAGCCTCGCTGGTCGCCAG
>JAQGOI010000156.1 GCA_028293685.1 Lysobacteraceae bacterium
GATCCTGGTCAAGACGACCAAAGACGGAGACGCGCTTGCCGCCCGTCGAACGATCGGCTTCAACAAGCAGGATCACAGCTACCATGCGATGGAAGTGATCCGCAAGAGTGTCAGCCCGGAATTCCGCAACCGGCTCGATGCGGTGGTGCAGTTCCAGGCGCTCGGAATGGATCACGTGCTGCGGGTGGTCGACAAGTTCCTGATCGAGCTGGAAGCCCAGCTGCACGAAAAGAACGTCACCTTGTCGGCGACACCGGTCGCGCGCGAATGGCTGGCCCAGCATGGATTCGATCCGTTGATGGGCGCCAGGCCGATGGCCCGCGTGATCCAGGACAGGATCAAGCGACCGCTGGCCGACGAACTGCTGTTCGGCAAGCTCGTGCGCGGTGGCCGGGTCAACGTCGACGTCAAGGACGGCGAGCTGGTGGTGGATGCGGAGTCCGAGCCCGAAAAGCTGCTCCCGCTCACCGTGTAGTGGGGCGGTGGCCCGCTTATCGCTGATGGTTTGAATCGGTGGCGAGTTTGAGGCCACTCCACGAAAAAGGCGGCCACCCGGCCGCCTTTTTTTATCGACGAATGGCCTACTTCATGCGATAGGTGATGCGACCCTTGCTCAGGTCGTAAGGCGTCATTTCGACCTTGACCTTGTCGCCGGTCAGGATGCGGATGTAATTCTTCCGCATACGGCCCGAAATGTGGGCAATGATTTCGTGGCCGTTCTCGAGCTTGACCCGGAACATGGTGTTCGGGAGGGTTTCGGAGACCGTGCCTTCGAATTCGATGACGTCATCTTTCGCCATGTGTTTCCTGGTATTGCAACGCGATTGCAGGCGGGTGGCCTGCGCAGCCTGACGGGAACCCGCCGGGAAAGTCGGGCATTCTGGCACGAGCGGTCCTTCGGGCGCAAAAAGCGCGGATCAGGCAGCCAGTACGGCCATCGACACCGTGCCAAAGCGATCGCTCCAGGCGCCCGGCACATCGGCTATGTCGGTCAATTGCCGCACAGACTGGAGGAAACGCTGCCTGGGCCAGCTTTCCGCGCCAAGACGACGCAGATGCGGACTGTCCACCTGCGCGTCGATCAGCGGCCAGCCCCACGCATGCAGGCCCCGCGCCAGCGCCGCCAACGCGGCTTTTGATCCGCCCGGTTTGCCACTGAACATGCTTTCACCGAAGAACATCCGGCCAATGGCGACGCCATAGATACCGCCGACAAGACGGTCGTCTTCGAAGATCTCCACCGAATGCGCATGCCCGATTCGATGCAGTTCGCCGTACGCGGACTGCATCGAATCAGTAATCCACGTTCCCCGCTGGCCCGCCCGGGGTGTGTGCGCACAGGCGGCAATGACCGCATCGAACGATGTGTCCGCACGCGCCGTCCAGCGCGAATCCCGCAGCTGTCGGTTGAATCGCGTCGACAGGTGTACGCCGTCACTGCGGAACACCATTCGCGGATCAGGGCACCACCAGAGCAACGGCTGGCCTTCTGAGAACCAGGGGAAAATTCCGTGGCGATAGGCGTTCAGCAGCCGCGTGGGCGAGAGGTCGCCACCCGCGGCCAGGAGACCCGCCGGTTCACTCAGGGCGTTTTCCGGGGGCGGAAACGGCGCCGCCGGATCGGCATCCAGCCAGGGAAGCGTCAGCGACATGCCTGCATGGACCGGAAGGGCGTGTGCGCTTCCAGCAGCGTCTTGTACTGGAGGATTGACGCGGTTTCTTCCGCGCACCACGGCGCAAGTGCCTGCGCAAACGCAGGATCGGCGATCCAATGTCGGCTGCGAACCAGCGTGGGCAGGAATCCCCGCGACAGCTTGTGCTCGCCCTGGGCGCCAGGTTCGAAAATACCCAGGTTTTCCCGGAGGCAATAGTCGATGCCTTGGTAATAACAGGTTTCGAAATGCAAGCCTGGAATCGTTTCGACCGAGCCCCAGTAACGTCCGTACAGCGTATCGCCGCCGCGCAGGCACAGTGCACCGGCGATCACGCCGCCGCCGCGTTCGGCCAGGATCAACACGAGCTCCCGTGGCATCGACCGCGCAAGATGCGTCAGGAAGGGCAACGTCATGGCGGGCGTGTTGCCATATTCGGCGAACGTCTGCAGGTAGAAACGATGCATGGCGACAAGATCGTCCGCGCTTGCTTCATCGCCATGCACGGTTCGAAAACTTACGCCGGCCCGTGCCACCTTGGCCCGTTCCTGGCGGATGTTCTTGCGGTGCTTGTGGTCCATCGCCGAGAGGAAGCCGTCGAAATCCGCCCAGTTGTCCAGGTTGCGCCAGTGATACTGGATGTCGGCGCGCGCCAGCCATTCGCCGCCAAACGACGTGTCTTCCACAGCGGTGTTGAAGTTCACATGTGCTGACGACAGTCCCGCGCGCTGCGCATGCGCGATCGCGGCCTTGAGCAATAGCTGGCTGCTCGCGGCGTCGCGTACAAGCAGGCGCGGGCCGGTGACCGGCGTATACGGGACCGCGCACAACCACTTTGGGAAATAGTCCTGGCCATGACGGGCATAAGCGTGCGCCCATGCGTGATCGAAGACGAATTCACCGTGCGAGTTTGTTTTCAGGTAGCCCGGCGCAGCGGCGATCAGGTGCTCGCCATCCCAGAGCGTCAGATGCCTGGGCGTCCAGCCATTGCGCGCCTGCACGACGCCGCATTGCTCGAGCCCGGCCAGAAAAGCATGGCTGACGAATGGATTGCTTCCGTCGTGCAACGCATCCCACTGTGCTGCTGGGACGTCGGCGAGCGAGTCGGCGATGCGCGCAACCGGCATTGCGTCTCTACTCCCTCCCGTTCAACGGGAGGGTTGGGCTGGGGACCGGTTCCAACCGGGACGTACGGTCAAAACCGCCCGCATCCGACCTTCCCCGTGGCAGGAAAGGAGACAAGCTGGAAAGACCGGCGTCATGCATCCTTGTCGAGGAACTTTTCGGCATCCAGCGCAGCCATGCAGCCGAATCCGGCCGATGTGATCGCCTGCCGGTAATGCTGGTCGGCGACGTCGCCGGCAGCGAATACACCAGAGACCGAGGTTTCGGTGGATCCACCGGTGAGGCCTGACTTGATTTCGATGTAACCGTTGTTCATAGCCAGCTGGCCTTCGAACAGCGACGTATTCGGCGTGTGGCCGATCGCCACGAACAGTCCGTGGATCGGCAGATCGCGACTGCTCCCGTCGAGCGCCGACTTGACTCGCAAACCGGTGACACCCGCTTCGTTGCCGAGCACTTCGTCGACGACGTGGTGCCAGACAGGCTCGATCCGGCCGGACTGGATCTTCGCCTGGAGTTTGTCCTGCATGATTTTTTCCGCGCGCAGCGTGTCGCGGCGATGCACCAGGTACACCTTGCGTGCGATGTTGGCCAGGTACAGCGCTTCCTCGACCGCAGTGTTGCCGCCGCCCACGACCGCGACATCCTGGTCCTTGAAGAAAAATCCGTCGCAGGTCGCGCAGGCCGAAACACCACGACCCTTGAACGCGTCTTCGGATGGCAAGCCCAGGTATTTGGCGGTCGCACCCGTGGCGATGACGAGAGCGTCGGCGGTGTATTCGCCGTTGTCGCCCTTCAGCCGGAATGGTCGCTTCGACAGGTCGGCGCTATGCACGTGGTCGAAGATGACTTCGGTATCGAACCGCTCCGCATGCGCCTGCATGCGTGTCATCAGGTCCGGACCCATCAGTCCGTGTGCGTCGCCAGGCCAGTTGTCGACCTCGGTCGTCGTCATCAGCTGCCCGCCCATCTGCAGGCCCGTCACGAGAACAGGCTTCAGGTTGGCGCGTGCCGCATAGACGGCGGCGGTCCAGCCGGCAGGGCCGGAACCGAGGATCAACAGACGGCAGTGCTTGGAGGTCATGGGTATAATTGTCTGGTTCGGGGAGCAGCGCAGACAACTCGATTGCTGCAGTGCAGGCCGCATAGATTGGCGGCCGGCTTCCCGCAAAACAAGGGTGGTTGACCGCCGTTGCACACATCACGGGCCAATCCGGTGGCCGAAATTTTATTTGCGAGGAATCCAATGCGTATTGGCGTACCGAAAGAAACCAAGACCCTCGAAGGGCGGATTGCGCTTGTTCCCGCTGCGGCTGGCGACCTGGTCAAGCGTGGCCACGAGGTCTGGATCCAGAAGGACGCCGGCATCAAGTCGGGTTTCAAGGATGCCGAATACACCAAGCTGGGCGTCAGGATCGCACCCGATGCGGAAACGCTGTACGACCGGGGCGAACTGATCGTCAAGGTCAAGGAGCCCATCGAAGGCGACCTCGCGCTGCTGCGCAAGGATCATCTGCTGTTCTGCTATCTGCACCTGGCGCCGCTACCTGGCCTGACAAAGCGCCTGCTCGATATCGGCCTGACCGGCATCGCGTTCGAAACCGTCGAGCTGCCCAATGGCGATCTGCCGCTGCTGGCTCCGATGTCGATCATCGCCGGCAAGATCGCCATCCAGGTCGGCACGCATCTGCTGCACCAGCCGATGGGTGGCAAGGGCAAGCTGCTTGGCGGCCTGCCGTCGACCGAGCGTGGCAAGGTGGTGGTTTTCGGTGCCGGCGCCGCCGGCGGTCATTCGGCTGCGCTCGCCGCATCCGGCGGCGCGAATGTCGTGGTGTTCGAGAAGCGCCAGGACCGCATGGACGAGATGATGCGGCTCGGGAACAACGTCACCGCGCTGTATCCCTATGACGATGTCGTCGCGCGCGAAGTGGCCTCGGCCGACCTGGTCGTCGGCGCGGTGCTGGTCACCGG
>JAQGOI010000163.1 GCA_028293685.1 Lysobacteraceae bacterium
CCGTTGGTGGTGCGGCAGCGCCAGCGCCCTCGCCTTCCCTGACTTGATCCAGCAGGTCGTAGGCCTTCACCGGCCTGCCACCGTCGGCAATCAGGCCGAGCACGCGCGCGCGGATCGGTGTCAGCCGCAATCCGCGCTGCTGGCAGGCAATTTCAACCGCCGCCACGAAACCGGCGGAATCGTGGACGTGGTGCTTGGGATCGATGCAGGCATGACGTGACATGGGTGAATGATGGTGGCGCGCGGACAATGACTCAAGCGCGCCGCGAGGATGTAGGCGTCCATGCCAACTCCGACGCGCGGCCATGCACCATCGAATCCATCAACAGGTGGCCTTCCAGCAACACATGCCGCTCATCCAACCAGCGCCAGGCCTGCGTCGATGCGTTTCAGCGCCTCGTCCTTGCCCGTCAGGTAGACCGTATGCGCGATATCCGGGCTGACCTGGGTCCCGGTGATGGCGACCCGCAGCGGCTGGGCGACCTTGCCCATGCCGAGGGCCAACGCTTCTGCCGTGGCATGCAACGCCGCGCTGATCGCCTCCACGTTCCATTGGGCCAAGCCGGCCAGCCGCGTGCGCGCGTCGGCCAACGGGGCATGCGCCGCCGGGCCGAGGTGTTTGGCAACAGCTGCTTCGTCGTAGTGCGTCAGCGGTTGGTACCAGACGGCTGCACGCTCGGCCATCTCCTTCAGCGTCTGCACGCGATCGCGTAGCGCGATCACGACATCGGCCGGTTTCGGGCCATTGGCGACGTCGAAACCGTGCTGGAGCAGGTGCCACTGCAGGTGCTTGCCGACTGCCTGGGGATCGTCGGTCTTCAGGTATTGCTGGTTGAGCCATCCGAGCTTTGCCGGATCGATGCGCGCAGGGTTGGCATGCACGTCCTTGAGGTCGAACAGCGCGATCATTTCCTCGATCGAGAAGATTTCCTGGTCCCCATGCGACCAGCCCAGGCGCGCGAGGTAATTGAGCAGTGCGTGCGGCAGATAGCCGGCATCGCGATACTCCATGACGTCGGCTGCGCCCGTGCGTTTGGACAGCTTCGCGCCGTCCGGATCCAGGATCATAGGCAGGTGCGCGAACGCCGGAACCGCTGCGCCGAGCGCGCGATAGATGTTGATCTGGCGCGGGGTGTTGTTGACGTGGTCGTCGCCACGGACGACATCGGTGATGCCCATGTCCAGGTCATCGACCACCACCGCGAAGTTGTAGGTTGGATACCCATCCGAACGCAGGATCACCAGATCGTCGAGCTCGCTGTTGCCGATCTCGATGCGACCCTTGACCTTGTCGTCCCAGGCGACGCTGCCTTCCAGCGGATTCTTCAAGCGGATGACGCGGTTGGGATCTTCGACAAACCCGGCGTTGCGTTCCCGATAGGCAGCGTTGTACCGCGGCTTTTCGCCGGCCGCCATCGCCGCTTCACGCATGGCGTCGAGTTCGTCGCGTGTTTCATAGGCGTAGTAGGCCGTGCCGGCAGCGACCATCTGCGTCGCCACTTCGCGATAGCGATCCAGACGCTGCGTCTGGTAGACCGGGCCTTCGTCGTAGGCCAGCCCAAGCCAGTCCATCGCCTGCAGGATGGCGTCGATCGCGGCCTGGGTACTGCGTTCCTGGTCGGTATCCTCGATGCGCAGGATGAACTGGCCGCCGCGATGGCGCGCCTCAAGCCAGCAGTACAGCGCGGTGCGCGCACCGCCGATATGCAGGTAACCGGTAGGGCTGGGAGCGAAGCGGGTGCGACAGGACATCGTGTGGGCCGGCGCGGGGCGGGCAGGCAAGTTTACTTGAGGCTATGGAGAACCTCGCAAAAAGTGCCGACGCCATCGGGTTTTCCGGCGCGCGGCGGCACGTCGAGTAGCGTCGTTAGCATGTCTTGTCGCGGCGCCCCTAGAATGCCGCGATGGCGACGCTGTTCATTTCCGATCTCCACCTGGACCCCGAACGTCCCGACATTACGCGGCTGTTCGGACATTTCATCGACACGCAGGCGCGGGAAGCGGACGCGCTCTACATCCTTGGCGACCTGTTCGAGGCATGGATTGGCGATGATGACCCCTCGGACACCGGAGCATTCGTTGCCGACAGCCTGCGCGAACTATCAGGATCCGGGGTGCCGGTGTTTTTCATGCGCGGCAATCGCGATTTCCTGATTGGGGACGAGTTCGCGCGACGCTCCGGGATGACGATCCTGCATGATCCCGCGGTCGTTGTGTTGTACGGAAAGCCGGCCTTGCTGATGCACGGCGACACGCTGTGCACGGACGACATCGCCTACCAGCAATTCCGTGCGCAGACGCGCGATCCCGCCTGGCAACGTCAATTCCTGTCACAGCCGCTGGCGGCGCGGCAGGCATTCGCCGAACAGGCGCGTGCGGCGAGTCTGGCGCATCAAGCTGGACTGAAAGCGCAGGGACAAATGGACGCCATCACCGACGTCAGCCAGGCAACCGTTAATGCGGCGTTCGCGCGTTTCGGGATCAACAGGTTGATTCATGGACATACGCATCGTCCAAACGTGCACGGCCATGCTGGCAACACGCGTGTCGTGCTGGGTGACTGGTACGAACAGGGATCGGTGTTGCGGGTCGATTCTTCGGGAATGCAATTGTCGGCGATCGGTTTGTAGACACAAGTGCAGGGCTTTCGCCCTGCGGGCGAGTGACTTTTGTCTAGGCAAAAGTCACCAAAACCGTTTGCTCCTGACGGCCGCCGCCGTGGCTGCGCCACGCCGGTGCCCTGCGCTTCTCGGCCAAAGCGGCACGGCGCCCAAACTCGCTGCGCTCAGACATGGGCGCCTCTTCGGCCGCTTCGCCCTGCGATGCTCGGCGGCCTTTAAGTCGCAAGACAGCAACAGCAACGATGGAAGCAAGAGCGTTATTTGCTGCCCTTTTTCGCTCTTGCGGCGCTGTTGGCTGTTGTTGCGCCATAAAGCTCGCCAAGCATCGCAGCCGGAAAGGGGGAAAAGGCGCCCGTGTCTGAGCGCAGCGAGTTTGGGCGCCGTACCCTTTCCGGCGAGAAGCGCAGGAGACCGAGGGCGGCGTCTTCGCCCTCGGCGAGCGTCCGGCGCACATGGTTTTGGGTACTTTTGCCAAAACAAAAGTAGCTCGCCGCAAGGCGAAAGCCCCGCACTTGCGCCCGCAGGGCTAAAGCCCTGGGTTAAACAAACCAAACATCAAGAAAGCCCCTCCAGATCAGCAATCTCATCATCATCGAACCCTGCCGCGGAGCGCGCATCGTGATTGAAGGGCCCACGCAGGCTGCCGTGCGCATACTCCACCAGCAGTTCGCGAAAGCGCGTTCGCGGATCGAGGCCTTCGCGCTCGCAGAACCAGCGGAACCAGCGTGACCCGGCGGCCACATGCGCGATTTCCTCGCGCAGGATGAGCTCGAGGATGTCGGCGGTGACGTCGTCGCCGAGCTTCCTGAGCTTGACGATCATGCCGGGCGTGACATCCAGGCCGCGGGCTTCGAGTACGCGCGGGACCAGCGCCATCCGCGACAGCCCGTCGTGCGCTGTCTTTTCGGCCATCTCCCACAGGCCGTTGTGCGCATCGAAATCGCCGTAGTCGTGGCCGAACTGGCGCAACCGTTCGCGCAGGAGCTGGAAGTGCCTCGCCTCGTCGTTGGCGACGACGACCCAATCCGCGTAATACGCCGGTGGCAGGTCGCGAAAACGATAGACGGCATCCCAGGCCAGATCGACCGCGTTCAACTCGATATGGGCGATCGAATGCACGAACGACGCTCGCCCCTGCGGGCTGCCCAGGCCGCGCTTGGCAAGCTCCCGGGGATGTACGAGACGCGGCCTTGCCGGTCGGCCGGGCATGCGGACCGCT
>JAQGOI010000273.1 GCA_028293685.1 Lysobacteraceae bacterium
CAGCTGACGCTGGCACTCTGGATCAAAGTCTGCAGCGTGCTGATCAGCCGCGACATCTGGCCGCTTGATTGCCGAAGGCTCCATCGGGTCTTCGCCGGTTGCCGGGTCACCTTTCGTCTCAACCCCGTTGAGCACGGCCGTGACGCAGTTGCAAACCTCCGGGCGTTGCGGATGCGATTTGCCGTTTGTGAACCGCAGATCCGCTTCGGCGATCGCGTGACCTTGCCGTCATCCCCAGCGCGTCATGGTGAAAATTCAAGAAGGGAGTGCGACATGCAGATCGGGACTGTCAGATCCATCGACGCTTGCGGGATGATCCAGGTTCAACTGTCGACCCGCATCGTTCACGCGAGAATCCTGAAAGGCCGAAGCAGGCGTGGCGACGAAGTCGAGGGATACATGACCCCCGGCTTGTGCACCTGGATGAGCAAGCCTCATCGCAGGCTGATCGTGGATGTGCTGTCTACGATTCCCTGATGCGTGCACCCCTGGATCCGGGCCAGGATACTGCGCGGTATTTCTCAGGCGGCCGCATGGGCAGGTTCGGTTCTTGAACTGGAGTGCCCTGGTGCGATCATGTATCGGGCATCACGTACTTCGTCGGCGCAGGGTTGACGTGCCCGCACTGGTTGCACGTGCGGTGCGCCAGTGATGCGTAGAAGCGATCGAAGACCGGCGGGAAGTCTGTCTCGATGTCATGCAGGTGGAAGTATTCCTCGTACAGCTTGCTGTTGCAGCGCTCGCAGAACCACATCAGGCCGTCGTGTTCGTGCGGCAGGCGTTTGCGCTCGATGACCAGCCCGATCGAATCGGCAAACCGTTGCGGCGAGTGCGGCGTGCGCGGTGGCAGGAGGAAGATCTCGCCGGCCCGGATCGCTATGTCGCGCACGGCGTTGTGTTCCTGGATGCGCAGGACCATCTCGCCTTCCAGCTGGTAGAACCATTCCGGGCCCTCGTCCCAGTGGTAGTCGGTACGTGCGTTGGGCCCGCCGACGACCATGACGATGAAGTCCCCGTCGTACACGCATTTGTTGCCGACCGGTGGTTTGAGGAGGTGGCGATGCTCCTCGATCCAGCCCTGCAGGTTGAGTGGTGCAGGCAACATGGCCATCAGTCCTTGAGCACCGCGGTGCACTTGAGCTCGATCGCAATCGCGGTGGGCAGCGCGGTAATGCCGACGGTGGTGCGGCACGGCGCATTGGCCGCATCAGGAAAATACTCCGACCAGATCTGGTTGTAGATGCGGAAGTCCGCCAGCATGTCGGTGAGATAGACCGTGACGTCCACGAGGTCGTCCATGTGCGCGCCGCTGGCGAGCAGCACGGCGCGGACATTGGCGAACACGGCGTGGGTCTGGGCGGCGATGTCGTAACGGCGCACACGGCCGTCGGCGTACTGTTCGTTGCCCGGCACCTGGTTGCTGGCAGGATCGCGAGGGCCGATGCCGGACAGGAACAAAAGATTGCCTACGCGCCGGGCGTGCGGGTAGTTGCCGACCGCTTTGGGTGCCGCGTGTGCGTTGATGGTTTCGCTCACGGGTGCCCCCCGCCAAGTCGCAGCCGCGACAGCGCCTGATCGTAGGCCGGCTCCAATGACTCGGCCGAGTCCACATCCATTCCGAGTTCGCGCACGCGGCCGTCATGCAGGCTGTACACCCAGCCATGTACCGACAGCGCCTGTCCGCGCGCCCAGGCGTCGCGTACGACGGTGGTCAGGCAGACGTTTTCGGCCTGTTCGATGGCATTGAGTTCGCACAGCCGGTCCGCACGCTTCGATTGAGGGACGAGTTCAAGCAGGCCCGCGTGTTTCTGCGCGACGTCGCCCACATGACGGATCCAGTTGTCGGCCAGCCCGACGCGCGTCCCGTCGAGCGCCGCATGCACGCCGCCGCAGCCGTAATGGCCTACCACCAGGATGTGTTCGACCCGCAGCACGTCGACCGCGAACTGGATCACCGACATGCAATTGAGGTCGGTGTGGACCATGACATTGGCGATGTTGCGATGTACGAAGACTTCACCCGGCGCCAGACCCATGATCTGGTTGGCGGGCACGCGCGAATCCGAACAGCCGATCCAGAGGAATTTCGGTGCCTGCTGCCGGGACAGGCGCTCGAAGAAGTGCGGGTCTTCGCGTCGCACGCCCTCGGCCCATTCGCGGTTGTTGCGCAGCAGTTCGCTGAGTTCCGTCATCCGAGAAAGATCCCGACGTTCTTCGTATCGGTGAAAAAGCGCATGGCCTCGAAACCACCTTCGCTGCCGAGTCCGGATTGTCCCATGCCGCCAAACGGTGTCCGCAGGTCGCGCATCAGCCAGGTGTTGATCCAGACGATGCCGGCATGGATGTCCGCGGCGAGTCGATGCGCACGTGTCAGGTCGCGCGTCCAGATCGAAGCCGCCAGGCCGTAGTCGCTGGCGTTGGCCAATGCCAGCGCTTCCGCGTCGGTATCGAACGGCTGCAGTGTTACGACGGGACCAAAGATCTCGTCGCGATTTCCGCGGCAGTCCGGTCCAAGGCCATCGATGACGGTCGGAGCGATGAACCAGCCTGGCCGATCCAACGCCTGCCAACCGCACCAGACGCGTCCGCCGTCGTTGCGCGCCTGCGCAATCGCGGCAACGACTTTCCCAAAATGCGCTTGGGATACCAACGGACCCAGCTCAGTGACTTCGTCGAGTGGGTCGCCGATCCGCAATGCGTTTGC
>JAQGOI010000282.1 GCA_028293685.1 Lysobacteraceae bacterium
AACGCCAGCCCGATTCCGATCGCCAGGAACATCACATGTCGCGTCAGGAAATATAACGGACCAACACCAAGGCCCTCGCCGATGGAAATGGAACAGGATGCCACCATCACCACGCCAAAGAAGGCCAGTGCAATCGACACGCCCAGCAGCCACGGGTCGAAGCGACCGCGCAGCGCTTCCAGGCGCGTGGCCTGCTGACTGCTGTTGACGTACGCGCCGTCCATCAGCGCACCTTCAACGTGGCTAGTCCGACCAGGACCAGCACGACGGAAATGATCCAGAAACGCACGATCACGCGCGGCTCCGGCCAGCCTTTGAGCTCGAAGTGATGGTGGATCGGCGCCATCCGGAACACGCGCTTGCCGGTGAGCTTGAACGACGCGACCTGGATCATCACCGACAGCGTTTCGATCACGAAGACGCCTCCCATGATCACCAGCACCAGCTCCTGGCGCACGATGACGGCGACCGTTCCGAGCACCGCACCCAGTGCCAGCGCACCGATGTCGCCCATGAATACCGTGGCGGGGTACGTGTTGAACCACAGGAAGCCAAGGCCTGATCCGGCGATCGCAGCGCAGATGATCACGAGCTCGCCGGCGCCCGGCACCTGCGGAATCTGCAGATAGCTTGAAAACACGGCGTTGCCCGAGGCGTAGGCGAACACGCCGAGCGCACACGCGACCAGCACCGTGGGCATGATCGCAAGGCCATCGAGTCCGTCGGTCAGGTTGACCGCGTTGGAGAACCCGACGATCCACAGATACACGATCGCGACGAAGCTCACGCCAACCAGCGGCAGCGCAACGGCCTTGAAGAAGGGAATGTAGAAAGTGGTGGCGGCCGGCACATCGGCCGTGTAGTACAGGAACAAGCCGGCACCCAGGCCCAGCAGCGACTGCAGCAGGTATTTCCAGCGCGACTTCATGCCGTTGGGATCGCGCTTGACGATCTTCAGCCAGTCGTCGTACCAGCCGATGCCACCGAACGCCACCATCACCGCCAACACCAGCCACACGTACTTGTTGCGCAGGTCGCCCCACAGCAGTACCGATGCCGCCACCGTCACCAGGATCAACGCGCCACCCATGGTCGGCGTGCCGGCCTTGATGATGTGCGTCTGCGGACCATCGCTGCGGATCGGCTGCCCGCCCTTGAAGGTCGCCAGCTTTCGGATCACCGCCGGGCCCCACCACAGCGACAGCGCCAACGCCGTCAGGGCGCTGAGGATGCCGCGGAACGTCAGGTACGCGAACAGGCCGAAGTGCCCCTGCAGCTGCTGCAGCCAGCGGGTCAGTTCAAGCAGCATGCGGGGTATCTCCATTGGCAGGCAGCAACGCCTGCACGACCTTGTCCATTGCGCTGCCGCGCGAGCCCTTGACCAGGACGCGGATGCCGCGATGCAGTTGCGCACGCAGCGCGCTGGCCAATGCGTCATGGCTGGTGAAATGCTTGGCACCTGCGCCGAACGACTCGGTTGCCGCCGCGCTCAGCGGGCCAAGCGTAAACAAGCGCGCGACACCGGCGGTCTGCGCACGGCGGCCGGCTTCGGCGTGCAGGGAGCGCGCGTCGTCGCCGAGTTCGCGCATGTCGCCGAGCACCAGCCAGCTCTCGCCACCGGCATTGGCCAACATGTCGATGGCGGCATTGAGCGAACCGGGATTGGCGTTGTAGCTGTCGTCGATGAGCGTGGCGCCATTGGGCAGCTGGTGTGTCACCAGGCGACCGGCGACGGCGCGCGCCGATGCAAGCCCATCGGCCACCGCCTGCAGCGACGCGCCGGCACCCGACGCGAGCGACGCGGCCGCCAGTGCATTGAGCACGTTGTGCCGCCCCGGCAAGGCCAGTACGACGTCGACTTCACCCTGCGGCGTGACGAGGGTGAATCGCGTGCCCTCGGATTGCGGCGCGATGGACCTGGCCGTCACGTCAGCCGTGGCCTCGAGGCCGAAGCGGATCAATCGGCGTCCATGAGCGCGTTCGGCAAAATAAGGCGCGAACGCATCGTCGGCGTTGATCACGGCGACGCCCCCGGCGGGCAGTGCGTCGTAGATGGCGGCTTTCGTGTCGGCTACGCCAAGCAACGTGCGCATGCGCTCCAGGTGTGCGGGTGCGACATTGTTGACCAGTGCGATATCCGGCCTTGCAATCGCGGTCAGGTAAGCGATATCCCCGGGTTTGCCCGCACCCATTTCATAGATGGCGAAATCGACGTCGTCAGGCGCATCGATGACGGCCAGCGGCAGACCGATCTCGTTGTTGCGGTTTCCCGGATTGGCGTACGCGCTGCCAGCATGCTTGAGGATCGAAAGCAGCAGCGCCTTGACGCTCGTCTTGCCGTTGCTGCCGGTGATGGCAATGACCTTGGTCGACCGCGTGGCCTGCACGGCAGCGGCCATTGCAGCGAGTGCACGCTCGGTATTCGGGACGACGACCTGCGGTACGGACACCGCGACCTCGCGCTCGACCAGTACTGCCTGCGCACCCGCGGCGATGGCGTCGCCAACATGCGCATGGCCATCGAAGCGCTCGCCTTTCAAGGCCACAAACAACACCGGGCGTTCGTCGCTCGCGGCCAACGTGCGCGTGTCGGTGGCCACCGCGCCCACCAGCCGGTCCTCGCCGAGCAGGCGTCCGCCGGTCCATTGGGCGATGCGGCTGAGCAGGGCGGGCGTCATGCGCGCCGCTCCGGCCAGGCCAGCGCCAGCGCGTCGGCTGCGACGCGTGTGTCATCGAACGGATGGAGGATGCCGCCGACTTCCTGATAGTGCTCGTGACCCTTGCCGGCAATCAGTACGCTGTCGTCATCGCCGGCCTGTTGCAGCGCACGGACGATCGCCGCACGCCGGTCGCGCTCGATGACGACGCGATCGGGGTGCTCGAAGCCGGTCATGATGTCGGCGACGATC
>JAQGOI010000297.1 GCA_028293685.1 Lysobacteraceae bacterium
CGGCTGCGGGATGGGCGACATCCTGGTCGATGACGTCCGAAACAAGCTTGAGCTGATCCCCACCGTGGCCGAGGCGGACGTCGAACTGGTCTTCGACCCGCCCTGGAATCGCACCATAGATGTCCGAAGCCGCCCGGCTGGAAACCGGAATGCTCTAGGTCCACGTTGGGGACGGAACCGAAGCGTGACCTCCGTCAGACTTCGCTCCCTGACGAAAGTCACGAACCTGTAACCGATTTCATGCTCAAAATGTGACCTGAGTCACACATACGCCACCGTTTTATGCTGCAACTGCAGCGTGACTGCAGGGCTGGTGTCGCTTAGCGTCACATTCGCGGTGCAGGAACATCTGCTACCGCCCCTTGTCCAGTTGTTCGGGCCGGCGCCGCCGCTACCTAGCGGATCCCTCCGCCACGGGGAATCACCAAAGCATCGATGCAGGGCCCTTCCGTGGGCCACGTATCCGTGCGGCGTCGGGGGCCGCCAGGCCGTTCGGCGCGTCTGTTGGAAGACCACGCGTCGCCCTCCCGGGCGTCATCCGTAAACCAACCGCTTCAAGGCTTCCTCTGCTTGCATGTCCACAGGGCCTTTGCCCCAGAGAAAGTTCGGTCTTTGTTTTGCTCACGGCAAGGATTCATCAAGACCCGCCTTCATGCGGGACCACCTTTCTACTGGGGACCTACCACGTGATCCGATCAAGCAAGCTCACCATGGCGAGCATGAGACTGATGTTCGCCTTCGCCACTCTTACTGCCGGCGCTAGTTTCGTCAGCTTCGATGCGCATGCCGCACTCCCGGGCCGGCCTGAAAAAGCCAACGGCAAACCAAGCCCTGAGGTGACCAACCCGTATTCGCCTCGCTACCAGCATGAATACCGCCACGGTGCCATCCCGACCATCGGAACCGCCGAGTCGATGAAGCAATGGGCGCGTGCTCACTCGAATGCCATAACAGCCACAAACCTGAAAACGCTGTCGTACGGCGGCGGCGTCGGTGGCGTTGGCGTGATGAGCGGCCAGAACAAGGTCTACATCATTTTCTACGGAACGCAGTGGGGAACCTCGAGCACCGATGCCAACGGCAACCTGAAGTTCACCAATGACGCCGCAGGGGCGGCCAGCGCCGCCCAGCAGATGTTCAAGGGCATTGGCACCAACGGCGAAACCTGGCAGAACGAACTGACGCAGTGGTGCAATGGTGCGGCTTCCGGCGCAACCACCTGCGCCGCCGGCCTGCCGCGCATTCCGCGCCAGAGCAACATCCTCGCCGGCGTGTGGTACGACAATGGCGTCGCGTCACCGACTGCTGCAACCGGCACGCAGCTGGCCCAGGAAGCCGTCAAGGCCGCCGGGCATTTCGGCAACACCGCGACCGGCTCCAACCGCTCCACCTACTACATCATCCTGTCGCCGAAGGGCACGAACCCGGACAACTACCAGGGCCAGTACTGCGCCTGGCACGACTACACCGGCGACGGCTATGGCGTCACCGCTCCGGGTGGTGATCTGGCCTTCAGCAACCAGCCCTACAACATCGATTCGGGCGCGGGCTGCGGCGTGAACTTCGTCAACTCGGGCACGGCCGGCACGCTCGACGGCTACACGATGACGCTCGGCCACGAATGGCACGAGATGATGTCCGACCAGTTCCCAGCGGGCGGCTGGACCAACCATGACACCGGTGGCACTTACGCCGGCCAGGAAAACTCGGACGAGTGTGCCTGGATCGCTGCCGGATCCACCGGCGGCGCCGCGAACGTCGCCTTCAGCACGGGTACTTTCGCGCAGCAAGCCAGCTGGTCCAACGACACCAATTCGTGCGCGCTCTCGCACGCAGACGTCAGCGGCGGTGGCGGCGGCGGTGGTCCCACAGCGTTGAGCAATGGCGTGGCCAAGACCGGTATTGCCGGTGCAGCAGGCAGCGACCAGTACTTCACGCTGGCGGTTCCGGCCGGCGCAACGGGTCTGAAGTTCGTCACCTCGGGCGGCACGGGTGACGCGGACCTGTACGTCAAGTTCGGTTCCAATCCGACCACGACCACCAACGATTGCAAATCCGAAGGTGGCACGACGGCGGAAACCTGCTCGATCGCGACGGCCCAGGCCGGTACGTACTACGTGCTGGTCCATGGCTACGCGACCTTCTCGGGCGTCAGCCTGACGGGTAGCTACGCCACGGGCGGCGGCGGAACCTGCACCCCGAGCGGTACGACCCTGTGCAGCGGCACCGTGGTGGCATTGCCATCGGTGGCGACGGGCGGTGTGTCGTCTACCTACAACCTGGTCGTTCCGGCGGGCAAGACCAGCGTGGTGTTCAACATCTCCGGCGGTACCGGCGATGCGGACATGTACGTCAACTTTGGCAGCGCACCGACCTCGACCACGTACACCTGCCGTCCGTACCTGACGGGCAACGCCGAGACGTGCACGATCAACTCGCCGGCGTCGGGTACGTACTACGTCAACGTGCGGGCCTACGCGGCCTACTCGGGTGTCAGCCTCAAGGCCACCATCTCGCCGTAACGGCAGCGCAATCCTTGAACAGGAAAACCCCGGCTTCGGCCGGGGTTTTTTTTGCGCCTCGAATGAGCAACGGACGCGCCAAATCCCAAGCTCGAACCAAGCTCGAACCAAGCTCTCGTGACATCCAATCACACATTCGTGTGATCGCCCCGCCATCCTTGCCAACATCCCAGCAGCGACCCGCTTACGAAGGCAACATCAGCCGCAACTGTAGGCCAGCACCTTGCGTGCGTTGTCGATGCGAAGATTCAATCGTGCGGGATTGACTTCGTTGGTAACCATCATCCCCGGTCGCAGCACGCGTACGCTGGTCGCGCCCGCCTCCATGCGCGCCCGTTCGATTAGCGCATCGTCGGCTACGAGCCCAAGCGACCACGAAAGTTTTCGAGCATCGCACACGCCTGGAGAGGAATGGTCCGCATGACCATCGTCGGACGGGGCGGCGTTACGCGGCGGAGCCGCGCACGCTGACAAGGCGACTAGCATCAGAAGAAGAGTGCATTGGCAACGGTTCATCACAGCTCCTAGGGGCAGATAAGGGAATGCCGGCCTTGTGCCCGAACATTGTTCTTGGCGTCTGAATTATGGAGCGCTTTTGCTTGGGAAAACATCGGCAATCGCCGTGACATAGGGGCGACCTGCCTGCTGCGGTCGTATCCACCGCGAACGCGGTGCAACAACTTCAATGTACGCCGCAAGCCGGTGTTCCCGTTCTTAAAAATAGAGAAAAATAGAAATGCGCCATCTCCAACGGCAGACGCATCGCGGGGCGTATCTGGGGGCACATCCACTGATAGCCGTTGATCAAATATCAAATGATCAAACACTTGCATCGACTTTGCGGGGCCGAGTGCCGCACCATCAGGCGGTTCACGACGTCGCACGATGGCCCCGACGCCAAAACAAAACCCGCTTCGTCCTTTCGCGCAGGGATGCGAGGAAAAAAGCGAGAGCCGCGCGCTTGACCCGGCTTTCGACGCACACGTCGAACGAATGCGACCCGCGTCAGCGGATGGCTGCGCGTACGTCTGCTTCGGTCACTTCGCGGGTGTGCCGACCAGCCATCAGGCGTTCGACGGCCGAGTCCTTCATCGTGTCAATTGCCGCTTCCCACGCGGCATTCCAGATCGCCTGGGCCAGGATCGGCGGGCAGTCGCCGCCGTCCCTGCCACCGTCCTTGCGATACCACTTGGCGAATTCCCTGTCCCTGTGCATCTTCAAAACCTCTCCAGCGTTGTGTGCGAAAAGCCGCAGCGTGCGTCACGCAAGCGAACGTTCGCGAAAGCACATGGCTTTGACATGAGCGTTGCTCATCAAGGCACGTTTGTGATGCGCCCACGGTCACTCTGGACCCGGGCATCCGCCTGCGCCAGTGCTCGGCGCAGCTTTGCGACAGGCGGCCGCGACGCGTCAGTGGCCTGGAAGCGACGCCGGTGCGGACTGCATGGGATGAGCCGCGTCCATTTCGGGCCGGGAGACGAAACCGTCATGGTTGCTGTCCATGTGCGCGAACCGCGCGCGCGCGGTGGCTGCGTACTCGACGGTGCTGACGAAGCCGTCGTGGTTGGCATCGAGCAGGGCGCCCATTCCACCCAGTCCCCTATGCTGGTCCGCTGCAGGTGCGGATGTGCTGGCGACGCCTTTTCTGGTATGCGCGGCCTGCATCTCGATCGTGGAAACGACGCCGTCGTGATTGATGTCCAGCCGATTGAAGAGTGCCTGGGCAACGGCGGCATCCTCGGCGGTCTTGGCGCCGGGCTGCCTGGCATCAGCCGATGGTCCCTCCACTGCTGCCCGATGGGCGGCGTCGAGTTCGGCGGCTGTCAGCTGCCCATCGTGATTGGCGTCCATGCGCGCGAACGTCGCCTTTGCCACGGCAGCATGTTCCTGGAGCGAAATGCGGCCATCATGATTGGCGTCCATGTTTTCGAACATCGGATTGGCCTGACCCCACGCACTGGCCGAAGCGGCCAACCCGGCGATGATCGAAAACACGAGGGTGCGGCGACGGTTGAGATGCATGCGTGCGAATTCCGGAGGATGGATTGGCCGTAGCCTGAAGGTGCGGGCATGAGCCTTGGATTAACGCGTCCGAACTCGAACACCGGTGTCGGCGCCGGCCCCGGTCAAGCTGCCCCCGTGCGTACATCGATGCCCAACGCCGAGGCGACCATCCGCATGCCTTCGTCGTCGCGGCTCAAGGTGATCCAGCCTGCGGTGGCGTCGGTTCCGGTGTCCCACGTCCACAGCGTGTAGCCATATTCGCGCAGGCGATCGAAGGCGACAGCGATCAGCGCCGGGACTTGTGCCTGGGCGAGGAACGCATCGTCGCTGGCGTCTTCAACGCCCCAATCGATGCGCAGGTTCCAACGGGCGGCCAGCTCGCCGATGGCGTCCATGCACGTTGCCGGATCATCGTCGTCGACATGGAATCCGGCTTTCCAGTCGATCACGTCGCGGATCCGCCACACCGGCTCGACGTCGTCGTCGCCGGTAGCCAGCGCCTCCTGGTAGGCCGCGAACTGCTGCAGCGCCGCGTCCTCGTCACCGGGATTGATCATCAGCAGCAACTGCCAGACGATCGCCTCGATGCTGGCGTCTTCATCGACATCGGCGTCCATGCCGGGCGCCGGTACGCCGTTGGCGAAATTGTCGTCCGGATCGAATTCGGCATCGTGGGTGGTCATTGCGCGATGGCCCTCGGCAGAACCATGAGTACGGCAAGCAACGCGGCGATATCCGCCGGCTTGGTGAGATGGCCGTCGAAACCGCTGGCTGCCGTCCGCTCGCGATCGACTGCCTGGCCCCAGCCGGTCAGGGCGATCACGCGAGTGGCGTCGAAGCGAGGATCGGCGCGCAGTTGGCGCGCAACCTCGAAACCATCGATATCCGGCATCCCCAGGTCCAGCAGCACGACGTCCGGCACGAGGTCGTGCAGCGCCGACAATGCGGCGCGACCGCCGTGCGTCACGCACGTTTCGGCGCCCATCTGCGACAGCCATTCGCCCATGCTGTCGGCGGCGTCGCGATTGTCGTCGGCGACCAGCACGCGGAGGTTCGCCAGACTCTCGGCGATGTGGGTGCCGCCTTGCTGGGATTCCACGTCGCAGGCTGTCCGCAGCGGCAGCTTGACGACGAACTCGCTGCCCAGGCCCGGCCCGTCGCTCATCGCCGCAACCGAGCCGCCGTGCATCTGCACCAGGCTGCGGACGAGTGACAGGCCAATGCCGAGGCCACCATGCGCATTGCTGGAGTGCCGGTCGAGCTGGGTGAACAATTCGAAAACCTCCTGCAATTTCTCGGGCGGAATGCCGATGCCATCATCGCGTACCGCGATCGCCGCCTCGCCATCCTCATGCCATAGGCGCAAGGCGATGTTGCCGCCGGGCTTGCCGTAACGTGCGGCGTTGTTGAGCAGGTTGGTCACCACCTGCGCAAGGCGGACCGCGTCGGCGTGCACGTGCAATGGCGTATGCGGAAGGGTCATCGACAGTGTCTGCCCGCTCTGCTCGACTTGGGGTCGACTGGTTTCGACCGCGTTGCGCAGCACCGACGCCAGGTCGACGGGTTCCAGGCGCAGTTCGATCTGTCCGCGGGTGATCCGGGACACCTCCATCAGATCGTCCACCAGGCGCGACAGCTGGTCGACCTGGCGTCCCATGATGTCGTACAGGCGCGTCACCGTCTGCGGCTCGTCGGTGGCCTTGAGCACGTGAAGCGATGTGCGCAATGGCGCCAGCGGATTGCGCAATTCGTGCGCGAGCGTGGCCAGGAATGCATCCTTGCGGCGATCCGCCTCGCGCTCGCCTTCCTGCGCGCTCTTGCGCTGGGTGATATCGGCGAACAACACCGCGACCTGACGCGCCAGCGGATCGCCGACGCGATATGCCGATACTTCGTACCAGCGATCCAGCGCCTTGGCCTGCTGCTCGAAGCGTACCGGCTCGCCGGTCGTGGCCACACGGCCGTAGATGTCCATCCAGCGCCGCTCGTACCCGGGTACGAGCGTGCTGACGCACTCGCCGATGACACCGACAAGCCCGGTCTGCTCGGCGAAGCGCGCATTGGTTTCCAGGAAGCGGTAGTCGATGGGCGCGCCGTCGTCGTCGAACAGCACTTCGATCAGGCAGAATCCCTGGTCGATCGAATCGAACAGCGACCGGTATTTGTCGCTGATCGTGATCTGGTCGGTGACATCGATGATCGAGCCGAAGACCTCGACCGCGTGGCGGGCGACACCTTCGCCCTCGAACTGGGTACGTCCCCGCGACACCGCGAAACGCACGGTACCGTCCGCGTGCACGAAGCGCAGGTCCTCCTTGTATCGGCCGGGATCGCCGACGACCAGCGAGGCATGCAGGGCATGCCGCACGGCTGCCCGGTCATCGGGATGGACCCGTTCGAGCACGCCGTCCAGCGTCAGTTCCGCGTATCGGTCGACGCCAAAGATCTGGCGGCAGCGCGCATCGGCCAGGATCAGGTTGTCGGCCACCGACCATGTCCACGTGCCCAGCCGCGCGACTTCCAGCGCCAGCCGCGCCTGCTGTTCGCTGCGCCGAAGGGTCGCGTCGATGTCAGTGACGCGCCGGCCGTATTGCTGCATCCGCCTGCCCCCTGCTGGGCCGGGTCGGGACACCCCGTGACCGACCAGCAATGTGGATGACAACGTAGCACCCTTCGCAACCTGGCCCATATCCTGCGCCCGGGTAGCGCCAGCCTGCACGCTGGACCTGCGAAGCCGATGTCCTACTGTCGCCCGACCTGGAGCGCGGCGTGTCCGTCGGCACCGATCCGGATCGTGTAAAGACCGTCGACGTTGTCCTCGCCCAGCGCCGCGATGCGGCATGCACACAGGGATGCCACCAGGCCGGGAACCGTTGTTCCCTGCCCGACCACCAGCACGGATCCGCGATGATGACGGGCCCGCAGTTGCGCGGCGAAATCGGAAGGCGACAGGGTCGGATCGTAGGTCGTGACCGCCAGCCCGTGCAGCTTCGCCGTCGGTTGCGCGGTCTGCTGCCCGCGACGGAAGTCGGGCGCATACACCGCCGTCAATGCGCGGGATGCCAATCGTTGCGCCAGCGCCTGCGCACGCGCGACGCCCATTGCACTGAGCGACGGATTGCGACTGCCACCCTCTGCCTGCTCGGCATTGGGCACGACAAGGAAGGTCGTCGCTTCATCGCTGCCAGGCGTCGTCGCTGCATCGGCGTGCACGCCGGCGCACGCCGTCAGCGCCAGCAACCACCCTGAAAGCACCAGGCGCATCGGGACATCCCTCGCAGACGGTGACCATTTCACACCGTCGCCATCTTTATCACTGTTTCCAAAACCGGTGGCGCGCGAGCGGGCGATGCCCCGCGGCCGTTCAGCCGGGAGGTGGACACTGGAGCTGCGTTCCCAGAGGAGAGTACCCATGACCGAGAACACGATGATCAAAAGCACGATGATCAAGCGCACGACGAGCAAGAGCACGACGACCAAGACCGCGCTTCCACTGCTTGCCGTGCTTGCGTGTGCGCTGGCCGGGTCCGCCATCCCGGCGGCGCAGGCGGCCGATCGCGACATCGACTGCAAGCTCACCTACAGCCTCACCGGCTGGTCGCTCATCTACAAACACACCAGCGGTCGCGGCCGCGTCACCTGCAACAACGGCCAATCGATGCCGGTGCGCATCACCGCTCGTGCGGTCGGACTGACGGCTGGCAAATGGCATATCGACCACGGCACCGGACGCTTCAGCGATGTGCATACCATCCGCGATGTGCTTGGCGGTTACGCCCAGGCCAGCGCGAATGCCGGTTTGGCCAAGTCGGGCGAGGCACAGGTGCTGAGCAAGGGGCCGGTCTCGCTGGCGCTGGCCGGTGCGGGCTCAGGCATCAACCTGGGCGTGGACATCGGCCAGTTCCGCATCCGGCCTGCACGCTGATTGCATCTGCTCGGACGAGGGCCGGCTACGGCCGGGCATCGTTCCCGACGTCAGGGCATTTCCCGCGATGCGCCTCGGTCGACAGCCGGGGACTCACCAACAGGTGGTACGCGGATCGTCGGCAGCCTCGCGGCTTTTAAGGCGGCGTCCAGTTCCGGCAGGTCGTTGGCCTTGACCTCCATCCACTTCCGCAACGCACGCTGCAACCGTGACGCGTACTCAGCGAAAACGACCCGTTGTGGCGCAGTCGGTGCACCATCGGATGCCTCCAGGTCCGCCTGCAGCGAAGTCAGCTCGCCGCCAATGGCCGAAAGATTGAGCGGTGCCTGTTCGCCCTCGCCTTCCACCAGCGGAGACAGCGCCGTCTTGAACGCCAGTGCGGCGGTCGCAACCGACGGCGCGACAGCGGCATTGCCACCGAGTGCCTTCAGCTG
>JAQGOI010000325.1 GCA_028293685.1 Lysobacteraceae bacterium
CGGGCGCGTGCGATCACATGGATGTTCGCCGCGCTCAACACCGTCGAGCCACCGATCCTCGATCTGTCGATCGCCAAATTCGTGGAGGTCGACAAACCCTGGAGCCAGGCACGACTGCCCCTGGTCATGGATCGCATCCGCGATCGGCTGCGCCAGCTCTCCGCGCGCCTGAGCGATGCCGAATGGCTCGACGGTGAGTTCAGTGCAGGCGACCTGATGATGGTGTCGGTGCTGCTGAGGCTGAGAGCGTCGGGCCACGAGTTTCCGACCCTGGCGACCTATGTGGCTCGTGGCGAAGCGCGGCCGGCGTACAAGCGGGCTTTCGCGGCGCAGTTGGCGATCAATGCTCCCGAACGCCTACAACGCAGCTGACCTCTCAGCGCTCTTCAACCCCTTACGCCTCCAAGCGCGGCTCCAGCGGCGTCATTTCCCGGTACCTGGATGACCGGGTCACAATCATCGTCATGACCAACCTCGGTGCGCACCACACCGACGTCATGAAGATCGCCGGCAGTGTCGCCGACATCTACCTTCCTGACACCCGGGAAGCGAATCCGGTCAAGGACTGGGAGTAACCTTTCAACGCCATAGCCGGGAGTCCTCGTCCATGTCATGCAGCCATCTCGATTCGGTCCGCACCCACCGGCGGAACACCACCGGTTGCGAGGAGTGCATGAAAACCGGCGACACCTGGGTGCATCTGCGACTGTGCCGCTCCTGCGGTCACGTCGGCTGTTGCGACGATTCCAGGAATCGCCACGCCACGAAACATTTCGGAGCGACCGGCCACCCGATCATCACGTCGGCCGAGCCGGGCGAAGACTGGAGTTGGTGTTATGTCGACCAGGAAGTGGTCGACGTCCCATGAGCGACCCTGACCTCGAGGGAACGTACAAGGCGCATTTCGACGGTCGGCGCGCCCAGGCATTTCCCACGCTGCTCCCCGACGAGATCGATCGTCTGCGCCGGTACGCCCAGCCGCGTCGCTACGCCAACGGCGATCGCATTTACGAAACCGGAAAAGCGAGTCCCGGCATGCTCGTCATTCTGTCCGGGCTGATGCGCGTGACCGGCCGCGACGGACACGGCCATGACCTGCCGGTAGTGGATCATCGCCCAGGGTCCTTCTCCGGCGAACTCGGCCAATTGTCCGGCCGACGTTCGTTCGTCGATGCCATCGCGGTTGGCGATGTCGACGCACTGCTGCTCGCGCCCGCCGACGTGCGTGCGCTGCTGGTGTCCGAAGCACTCCTCGGCGAGCGGATCATGCGTGCATTGATCCTGCGCCGCGTCGCGCTACTGGAAGCAGGTGCCGGCGGTCCCGTGCTCATCGGCCCCGCGGACGCATCCGGTGTGGCGCGGCTTCGCAATTTCCTGACCCGCAACGCCATTCCCCACCAGCTGCTCGATTCGGCGGACGACGCGGAAGCGAAGTTGGTGCTCGAGCGGTATGCGCCCACGCCCGATGAGCTTCCCTTGGTCCTCTGCCCTGACGGCAGCGTGCTGCGCAATCCGACGGAGGTCGATCTCGCCCGCTGCATCGGCATGCTCGACACCGACGACGACCAGCGTGTGTTCGACGTGGTCATCGCAGGCGCCGGCCCGGCGGGATTGCCCACCGCCGTCTACGCCGCATCGGAAGGACTCGCCACGGTGGTCGTCGATGCGCGCGCCTTCGGAGGGCAGGCGGGCGCCAGTGCGCGCATCGAAAACTATCTTGGTTTCCCGACCGGCATCTCGGGGCAGGCGCTGACCGGACGCGCCTACACCCAGGCACAGAAGTTCGGTGCACGGATGCTGATCCCGGCCGAAGCGATACGCCTGCACTGCAATCGAACGCACCCCAGCGACCCGCTGGTGCTGGCGCTCGGCGATGGACGAATGCTTCGCAGCCGCGCGGTCGTCATTGCGACGGGCGCGCGCTACCGCCGGCCCGACTGCACTGCACTGCGCACCCTCGAAGGACGCGGAGTCTGGTACTGGGCCTCGCCGCTCGAGGCGCGAATGTGCGCCGGCCAGCACGTGGTCCTGGTCGGTGGCGGCAATTCGGCCGGCCAGGCGGCCGTGTTCCTGTCGACCTTTGCAAGCCGGGTGACGATGTTGATCCGCGGACCCACGCTCGCCGCCAGCATGTCCCGCTATCTCATCGAACGCATCCAGTCCCATCCTGCGATCGAGCTGCTCACCCGCACGCAGATCGTCGATGTCACCGGCTCGCTCGAGAACGGCCTGCAAACCGTGCGCTGGCGGAATCTTGATTCAGGCGCCGAGCAGACCCATGCGATCCATCATGTCTTCCTCTTCATGGGTGCCGACCCGGAGACACAATGGCTGAGCGACTGCCACGTGGCACTCGACGACAGAGGGTTCGTCCAGACCGGGGTGGATACGGGCCTGTCGCTGGAAACCAGCGTCGCTGGCGTGTTTGCCGCGGGCGACGTGCGCTCCGGATCCGTCAAACGGGTTGGCGGCGCCATCGGTGAAGGTGCGGCGGCCGTGGCGCAGATCCACGCGCATATCGCGGCCCAGGCCGGGTAGAGCGC
>JAQGOI010000331.1 GCA_028293685.1 Lysobacteraceae bacterium
TCCAATGTAGAAAAGGCCGCGCTAGGCGGCCTTCCTTGGTCTGTCTCGTGTGGAACGTGCCAACCGCTGGTTGGCTTGCCGTGCCCGGTCTATGGGCTGGACGGTTTGTCGCTGCTACCACCACCACCGCCACCGACAGCCGCACCGATCAGTGCAACGGCACCCAGGCCGGCAGCAACATATTTGCCATCGCCCGTGGCGGCAACGGCCTTGCTGCACGTCGGTGCATTGGCGGGAATCTGGTAAGTCCCCTGGATCGCCACGTCACACCCGTTCGAATAGGTGGCGGTTGCCTTGCCGGTGACAACGACGATGTCGCCTGGATTGGCACCCATGCTGGAGCCCACGGGAATCACCGCACCCCGGAGGGTGACCGAGCCTTCGTCGGCATGGATCAGGATCGCCGGATTCTGCGCGTTGGCAGGCTGCGCGCTGGCAGTTTGCGCAGCGAGTCCGGCAATGAGCGCGGACGCGGCGAAGCCGAAAAGAATGGATTTCACTAATCTGTCCCCTGCACCGGTTTCGGTGTAATGAATGGAGGATACGGGCGTATTCAAGGGCTTGCAACTTGTCTCAATTAATTTGGATGCTCATCGCATCCAGTCTCAGGCTGCCGTTGATCTGGCGGTCGGCGAGCGACCTGGCCAGCAGTTCCAGCTCCAGGGTCTGGCCCGGGCAATCCGCAGGGACAGCGAATTGCGCGCTGACCCGCTGCCAACCGTGCGTTGATGGATCGGGCAGCGGCATCGTGAGCAACGGCTCTGCTGGATTTCGGCACACCAGCCGCCATGCGAACGGCCACTGTGCGTCGGTCGCGTTGTCGACCATGGCCGAAAGGCGGTAGCGGCCCTGAGTCAGCGCCAGATCCTGCGACAGGCCGGTGCCGCTGACCGCCCGCCCCCCGAACTCGATCGCCAGCGCGTGGGCACCCTGTGCCGGGCGCGCGTCGTCCGTGGCGATGGCAACCCCCGGTGGCGGGTTTTGTTTCCAGGCGTAGGCGCCGGTGACACCGGAGTGCTCGAATCCACCGTCGAACAAGGTCGCCGAATCACTGCGGCTTGCGGCTGGCAGCCCGGCGAGCCAAAGGCCGCGAGCCTCACTGTCACGACCTGCGCGCAACAACAGCGCCAGGCGTGCATCGGCTTCCGGAGTGCTCAGCGCCCTGCCCTGCGACAGTTGCGCGAGAAGGTCCAGCGCGGGGTCTACCGGCGTTGCTTTATCGAGCAAAGCCGGCACGAGCGAATTGCGCCAGGGCGGATTGCTCGCAAGGCGCATGGCAAATGCCTTGCGGACGCGGCCGTCCGCCAGCCGGGGCATCAGCGCCTGCAGCAACGGCGCTGCAACGGCTGGATCCACGCGCAGCAACGCGTCGAGTTGCCTGAACCCCTCATCGATATCGTCGCCGGCAAACGCGCGATCCACGAGCGTGGCTCGAAGCGGCCGATCGCGGGGTGCGGTTCGCGCTGCAATCGCATACAGGGCGGCGGCGCGGGATTGGTCTCCGCGGGCGTCAGCAATGCGCGCAAGCATCCGGTAGGCGCGACCATCATCGGGATGGACACGAAGAATCGCCCGGGCGAGGCCCTCAACGTCGGGCTCCGGCGCCCCCTGGCTGTCGATGGCGTGGACGACACGATCAGGGCCGAGGGGCGCGCCCCATTCGCTGTCGACCCTCAGCAGCGCGACCGCAGCAATGATGATCGCGACGGCCAACGCCGTCGCGAGCAGCCAGCGGCCGACACCACTTATGCGCCTGCGGCGATGCTCCGCGGCAGCAGCATCGGCGCCGACGCGGTGAGCCACTTCACCTGCTGGCACTGTAGGTGTAGTCGCTGTAGCCGCCATATCCGTAGCCAGCGTGCTTGTGGGTGTAGCCAACCAGCAGCGTCCCCAGCACATGCGCCTTGGCCGCCAGCAGACGGCGCAATGCGCCCTTCAGTGCGTCGTGGCGTGTCGAGTCCGACAACGCACATACCACGGTGGCTTCGGCGCAATTCGCCAGCAATGGCGCGTCGGCCAGGCCAAGCACTGGCGGCCCGTCCATCAGGATGAGGTCGAAGTGCCCGCGCATGCTTTCCAGCAGGTTCGCCAAGGCATCGCCGGCGAGCAACTCGGGTGGGCTGGGAGGAATGGGTCCGGATGTCATCACGCTCAGGTTGGTTTCCCCACTGGCCTGCACCGCACCCTGCACATCGGTCGCGCCCGCGAGGATGTTCGACAGGCCGAATGCATTGTCGAGCTTGAACAGGCGGTGGACGGATGGGTTGCGCAGGTCGGCGTCGATCAGCAGGACGCGGCGCCCAACCTGCGCGATGTTCCGTGCCAGTTCGATCGCGCTGGTGGTCTTGCCCTCGCTGGGGCCCGGGCTTGTCATCAGCAGCGTTCGCGGCAAGCCATGACTGGTGGCGAACTGAAGCGCAGTACGCACCGAACGGTAGCTTTCAGCAAAGGGCGAGCGCAGATCGAGTGTGGCTGTCGCCGGCGTTTCGCCGGCTCCAAAACGCGGGACAACACCGAGCACCGGTCGCTGGGCCAGCGTTTCCAGCGTCTGCGGCGAACGGATGCTCCTGTCCAGGTAATGCAGGAGGAACGCCGCAAGAACGCCTGCGAACAGGCCCAGCAGCAGGCCCACGGCGAGGTTCAACGACAGTCTGGGCGTATTCCTCGACGTCGGCACTTCGGCAGTGTCGACGACGGAAATGTTGTTGGTGCCCACGTTGCCGGCTACGCCAATCTCCTTGTAGCGCTGCAACAGGCTGTCGTAGAGCTCCCGGTTGGTTCCGGCCTCGCGCTTGAGGATGTTGTACTGGATGCTGCGACCCTGCAGGTCGAGTACATCGCCCTTCAGTCCGCCGATACGCTGTGTGAGCAGGTCTTCCTGCGAGCGGGTGGCGTCGTATTGCGCCTTGACCGATGCGCGGATGTTGTTGATTTCGGCATTCACCTGCCGGTCGATCTCGTCCAGCTGCCCTTGCAGGCGTTGCATGTCCGGATAATCCGGCTGGAACGTCTTGAGCTTTTCCTGGTATTGCGCGGCAATGACCGTCCGGTTTTCGCGCAGCTTTTGGATCAGCTGGTTCGATACCACCTGCGGCATGCCAAGCCCGGAACCGGCGGAGGCCTGACCCCATTCCGACTCGGCCTTGATACGCGCATCCTGCGCCTGGGCAAGCGATGCGTTCAGGTCGGACAGGTTCTGCGCCGACAACGACGGCTTGTCATCGCCGACGGACACGATTTGCTGCTCCGTAGCGAAACGCACCAGCTGCTTTTCGGAATCCTCAAGGCGCGCCTTGAGCTGCAACAGCCGGTCCTCCAGATATTTCCGCGCGTACGAAGTCGCATCGAGGCGGCGTTCCAGGTTGCTCGCGATGAACGCCTGGCCCCAGGCATTGTCGATACGCGCCGCCAATGCCGGATTGGTCGAATCGAAATTGATTTTGACCAGCCGTGAGTTGCGCACCGGCTCGATGGTCACGCCGCCAAGCAGCGGATTGATCAATGCGCGCTCTCGTGCCTGAAGTCCACCTGCGGCGACGGCGGGACGCTTGTCACCCTGGACGATCGGATTGAACTGCGGATTGTCGACCAGCTTCAGGTCCTGGATCACGCGCAACGCCAGCGAACGGCTTTTCAGCAGCTCGTACTGCGTCTGGTAGAAGTCTTCGTCGTACGGCGAATCGGCAGGAGTCAGACCGCCAACATCGACGACCTTGATGGTTTCGCGGTCGATCTGCAGCGTTGACGACGCGCGAAAGATAGGAGTCGTGAGCAGCGTCAGAACCAGCGTTAACGCCAGGATGCTGCCAGCCACCGCGACGATCAGCCACTTGCGATCGCGCAGGATCCTCCAGTATTCGAGCAGGTCGACTTCGTCCTCGTCACGCTCGATACCGATCGCCGCGTCGTGCGCGTTTCCACTATCCGTGCTCACGGGAGATACCTCCACATTCCGATGAGAGGCGCCACACGGATCAGGTTCTGCAGAAAGGTCTTTCCAGTGGACGTGTCCACCACGATGACATCCTCGCCCATGATTTCCGGATCCGGGTTGTCGCCTCGCTGGATGGCGGCAAGGTCGAACCGGGCGAACTGGCGCTTGCCTTTGACGGTGCGGAATACGACCACGTTGTGTTCGCTACCCGTTTCGGTGAGACCTTCCGACAAGGCGATGGCCTGCAGCAGCGTCAAGCGCGTCGTGAGCGGAAAAATGCCTGGCTTCCTGACCGCGCCACCGACCGTGATCCGCTGCGAGGAGAACTCCTTGACGAACACAGACACCTGGGGGTTCTGCAGGTAACGTGCCGAATAACGCGAGGCGATCGTCGTCTCGAGTTCGTTGACCGTACGTCCGGCGGCGTCGACCGCGCCAATCAACGGCAGAGAAATCTGCCCGGCATTGTTGACGCGGACGTCGCGGTTCAGATCCTGGATCTGAAAAACAGTAATGGTCAGCAGGTCGCTTGGGCCGATGCGATATTCAGGCCGTCCCAGTGCCGCAGCGACCGGATCGGCATCGGGAAGCACAGCTACCGACGCCGACGGGCGACTGGAACCGGAGCTGGCGCACGCGGACAAGCCCACGGCGCAGAGCAGCGCCATGCAACGAAACAACCTGATCAATGACGTCCCCAACCCCCTAAATGCAACGCGCATTATGCCCGAGCCCCCGCATGGGCGATAACAGCCAGTGCGCAGTCGGTGGCTTCCATACCAAT
>JAQGOI010000337.1 GCA_028293685.1 Lysobacteraceae bacterium
GGTCGACCCAGACCAGCACCTTCTGCCCCTGCGCAGCCAGGTCGCCTCCGTGTCCGGGATCGAGAATGTCGAGCGCGCGCAAGTCGTCGTCCCCGGAGCTCATCGCCGCATAGCCCCCACCTCCGGCCGACGCCACCGCCCGCAGCGATGGTGTATCGAGCCGCGCATGGGAAACGTGGCCATCGACGTCCTGATAAGCCGCACCCGCTGAGGTGCCAAGGCCGATCACCGACACCCGGTAGCCATCACGGGATGCCGTCGCGGCTGCCGCCTCGGCGGACGCCCCGGCGTGGTCGGTCAGCAGCAGGATGTCACCGTGATTGAAGCCTGTTTGCCGCAGCAGTCTGGCTGACCATGCAATCGCGCGGTCGGCGCGACTGCCATCCACCGGCATGATGTCGGGCGTCAGTGCGTCAAGGAAAACGGCGATGTTGGCGACGTCATCGGTGAGTGGCGCAACGGTATACGCGTCGTCAGCGAATGCGACCAACCCGACTTGACCGCCGCTGCGCGCTTGCAGAAGCGTGGCCATTTTCGCGCGTGCCTGCAGCAGGCGTGACGGCGGAAGGTCGTTGGCCAGGCTCGCCGTCGACAGGTCCAGCGCGATGATCAACGGCGATTTGACCTGCCACTGCGGCTGTGGAGCGCGCTGCCATGACGGTCCGGCCAGCGCGCAGACGGCCAGCGTCAAACCCAGCAGCCCCAGCCACGGCCAGGCGAGCCTGCGCGAGCCCGGCACTTCGCCGAGCAGATGTGCCAGCAGATGCGGATCGACGACATCGCGCCATGCACTGCGCTGGCGCCTCCGCGTGCGCCACCACACCGCCAGCAGTGGCACGGCCGCCAGCGCCCACAACCATTGCGGGCGCAGCCAGTGCAGGGATGCGATCGTCGGCAGCATCGCGCTCATGCGCGGATCCGTCGCGGCAACGCAAACGACAACAGCCCGCACAGCAGTGCGGCGCCCAGCGGCCATGGATAACGTTCAATTCGCGGACGCACGCCATGGCCCGGACGCTTCACCGGTTCGAGGCGGTCGATCTCGGAATAGATGCCTGCCAGAGCTTCGGTATCGCGGGCCCGGAAGGCCTTGCCACCCGTCAGGGCGGCAATCTTCTGCAACGTGCCCACGTCGATATCGTCACCAGCGCCAGGCAGGTGCAGCGGAATGCCGAACACCGAGACGGATTCGCCTTCGCTGCCGAACGCAATGGCGTGGATGCGAACTCCTTCGTCATGGGCGAGTTGCGCCGCCTTGATCGGGTCGAGCATGCCTGCGTTGCTGACGCCGTCGGTCAGCAGGATCAGGACGCGTTGCGACGCCGGTTGCGATCGCAGGCGTTTGACTGCCAGACCGATGGCATCGCCGATCGCCGTGGCGCGTCCGGCGAGTCCCACCACGCTGTCATCGAGCTGACGACGGACCGAGTCCAGGTCCAGCGTCATCGGCGTCAACACATACGCGCGATCACCGAACACCAGCAGTCCGACCCGATCACCGGCACGCCGATCCAGGAAGTCGGCGAGCACCGCCTTGGCGGCCGTGAGCCGGTCGACGGCCTGGCCGCCGAGCGCCATGTCCTCTTCGCCCATGCTGCCCGAGAGGTCGACTGCGAGCATCAGGTTGCGGCCAGCCTGAGGCGGCTGTACGAGGTCGCCCAGCTGTTGCGGGCGCGCGGCCGCGACGCACAGCAATACCCAGGCCAGCCATGCCAATCCACCGATGCCGACCGCGCCGCGTGCAGCTCCACCGGCGCCGGCAATGGCATCCAGGCGCTGGCCATAAGGCACGTTGAGCGCAGGCAACGAGTTGCGCACCGCCGGCAACGTGCGGCGTGCCAGCCATGGCAGCGGCAGCGCCAGCAGCACCCAGGGCCACGCGAATTCGGACAGCGACGGCAACAGCGCGCTCATCGTGCCGTCATCCAGCCAATGAACCGTTCGCGCGCGAACATGTGGGCGGCGTCGACCTCGGCGGAAGACATTTCACGGCGGAAAGCGCCATCGCGCAGTACGGCACCGGGACCGGTCAAAAAAACCGGCGTCGCCAGGCCCTTGTCGAGAAAACGCAGCCAGTCATCACCCGACAACGTGTCGCCATCGGGATCGATGCGGCGCGCGGCACGGCGCAGCAATTCGGACATAGCGCCGATCTTCGCCACCGGCGTGACCTCGTGGGCAACGGCGTTGTCGAAAAGACGGGCCGACGCAAGCAGTCGTTGTCGCCGGCGCCATCGGATCCAGAACAGCGCCGCTGCGACGAGCGCCACACCCGCCATCAGCAGCCACCAGCCGGGCGCTGGCGGCCACCACGGTGGTGGCGGTGGCTGATGGATGTCGCGCAGCAGCGGTCCGCCGACCTGCATCATGCTGCACGCGCCCGTCCCAGCAGCGGCAGCCAGGCATCACTGGACGCATTGCCGGGAAGTAACTGCACGCGCACGCCACGGGCGGGAAGCTGCGCCAGCGCCGCTTCGATTGGCCCCATGAATTCCTGGCGCCAGCGCTGTCGCTGCCCGGCCGTTGCAAGATCGAGTTCGATGCGATGGCCAGCGGCATTGAAGGGCAATGCGGCCTTGGGCGGCTCGACCTCAAGCGGATCGGCAAGCAGCAGCACGATGACTTCGTTGTGCATCGACAATGCGGGCCAGCGCTGTACGGGCACCGCGGCGACGCTGGCTGGATCGGACAGCAGAATCACCCGCGAACCCGGGCGTAACAGGCGTCGTGCATGGTCCAGGGCAACGGTCAATCCGGCGTCGTCCTCCGGCGGACGGGTGTACCAGCGCACGAGCGCATCCAGGACGCGCAATGCGCCACGCGGTCCTGCAGCGGGCGGCACGGGCGCCTCGTTGCTGCTTCCGCGCAGGGCGGCGACGCGATCGCCGTCGCGGATCGCCACCCACGCTGCGACGGCTCCCGCACGTGCAGCCTGGACCGACTTGAAGCGCACGCGCGTGCCGAAGTACAGCGCGGGTGCGGTGTCCGCAACGATCAGCGTCAGGCGCTCGCGCTCGGCCTGAAACAACTTCGTGTGGGCCTTGCCGCTGCGTGCCGTGAGCCGCCAGTCGATATGCCGGGCGTCATCGCCAATGGCGTATTCCCGTGATTCCGCGTATTCCATCCCGCGCCCGCGCATCGGCGACATGGCGTGCCCGCTGACGCCATGGCGCCCTCGACGCGGTGGTCGATGTCCCTGCGCAAGTGCACGCAATGCAACCAGTTCCTCGAGAGTCGGAGCGATGCCGTCGCTCATTTCGCTTTTTGTGCAAGAGGCATTCCGGAGCGTCCGCAGGGGCGGCTGTTGAAAGGCCGGACTTGTTGCCGGCGCGCGCTGGCGGCAGGCGCGCACGTCACGGAAGCGGTACCTTGCCGAGCAACTCCGCGACCAGCCGCTCGCCATCCCAACCTTCAGCGGTGGATTCGTAACTTGGCAACACGCGATGACGCAACACATCGGGAGCGATGGCGCGAATGTCCTCGGGAGTGACGAAGTCGCGTCCCGCCAGC